>JAFEFG010000048.1 GCA_018240685.1 Pseudomonadota bacterium
TGCTGCACGACCAGCACCTTCTTCACCTTGGGGCACTTCTTGAGCGCCTCGTCGCAATTGGCCTTGAGCGGCACCGGCTTGCCGCCGCGCAGCCCCTCGTCGGCCGTCACCACGATCTCGCTGTCGCAGTCGACGATGCGGTTGGCGAGGCTGTCGGGCGAGAAGCCGCCGAAGACCACGGAGTGGACGGCGCCGATGCGCGCGCAGGCCAGCATGGCGTAGGCGGCCTCGGGGATCATCGGCAGGTAGATCGTGATGCGATCGCCCTTCTTCGCGCCGAGCTCCTTCAGCGCGTTGGCCATGCGGCTCACTTCGGCGTGCAGCTCGCGATAGGTGATGTTCTTGGACTTGGAGGGATCGTCGCCCTCCCAGATGATCGCGACCTGGTCGCCGCGCTTGGCGAGGTGGCGGTCGATGCAGTTGGCCGAGACGTTCAGCACGCCGTCGTGGAACCAGCGGATGTGGACGTTGCCGGTATAGTCGACGTCGCGCACCGCGTCCGGGCTGTAGGGCTTGATCCAGTCGATCCGCTTGCCGTGCTCGCCCCAGAACTTCGCCGGGTCCTTGACCGAGGCGTCGTACATTTCCTTGTACTTGGCGTCGTCGACATAGGCGCGCTTGGCCCATTCCGCGCTAACGGGAATCACGTCTTCGCTCATGGATTTCCTCCCGAAGGTCTTGTCGGCCCGAGTTGTCGCGGTTTTAGCGCGCTGTCGCCGGGCCCCGCAATTCGACTTTGGCCGCGCCCCGCGCGCAGATGCCGCCGCGGGGCCGGGCGATCGTCATTCGCTGAACCAGGCCGTGAAGTCCTGGACCGGCGCGCGTTCCGTGATCAGGTTGTTGGGCACGGCGTCGGGATCGGCATGGCCCAGCGCCAGGCCGCAGATCACGATCTGGTCGTCCGGGATCCCGAGTTCGCGGCGCACCACGTGCTGGAAGCGGCTGAAGGCCGCCTGGGGGCAGGTGTGCAGGCCCTTCTCGCGGGCCAGCAGCATGAGCTGGTCGAGGAAGATGCCGCAGTCGATCCACTGGCCGTTGCCCATGCCGCGCTCGACGCACAGGATCATGCCGACCGGCGCGTCGAAGAATTCGTAGTTCTTGCGGAACTGCTTGACCATGCCGGCGGCGTCGCCCTTGGGCACGCCGAGCAGCGTGTAGAGCTGCTTGCCGACCAGCTTGCGGCGCTGGTCGTAGACCGGCTTGAACTGCTTCGGATAGACGTCGTACTCCGCGCCGGGGCCGAGATCGTTCTCGTCCATCGCCTTCAGGATCGCCGCCGACAGGCGCTGCCGCGCCATGCCCATGGTCACGTAGAGCTTCCACGGCTGCAGGTTGCCGTTAGAGGCGGCGCGGCTGGCGTTGGCGATGATCCACTCGATGTCGGCCTTCGACACGGGATCCGGCTTGAACGCCCGCATCGACCGACGGGAGTTGATGGCTTCCGATACACGCATGAACCGCTAGCTCCGATTGAGGTGGCGACGCAGGAACTCGAACAGCTTGCGCAAGGCAATGCCATATTCCTTGTCGTCGAAATAGTGCGTCGCGCCCTCGATGATGAGGGTCTCGACTTCCTTGCCGTGTTCGCCAAGCGAACGCGCCATGGTCAGCGTCTGCTCCACGGGCACGTTCTCGTCGCGGTCGCCGTGGATCAGCAGCACCGGTGCGTCGATCTGCGCCACGCGCAGGAGCGGCGAGCGCACCGGCAGCCCCTCCGGTCCGCAGAGATCGTCGAGATAGTCGCGGATGAAGGGATTGGCCTCGCGCCAGCGCGCCAGGTCGGTGGGCGCGAAATAGGAGGCGACGGCCGCGATCGGCGGCTTGTGCGCCGCGGTCAGCAGCGCCACCTGTCCGCCCATCGAGGCGCCGACCAGGCCGATGCGGGTGCGGTCGACCAGCGGGCGGCGCAGCAGCCAGTCGATGGCCGCCAGCACGTCGAGCGGCTGGCGCAGCCCCTGGTCGTTCTCGCCCTCCGAGCCGAGCCAGCCGCGCAGCGACAGGGCGAGCGCGGCATAGCCGTTGGCGGTCGCGCGCCGGGCGAGGCCGGCGAGATTGTGGGCATGGCCCGCGAAGCCGTGCAGCAGGATGAGGGCCGGGTAGGGCGGCTGGCCGGTCTGCGGCTTGAAGAAATAGCCGCCGAGCGTGACGCCCACGCCCGGGATGCTCACCAGCTCGGCGTCGGCGAGCTCGGGCAGCTCCTGCCAGCGATAGACGACCTCGATCGGCACGCCGTCGGGCTCGCGGAACCGCATCGAGTAGCAGCCGGGCGCGAAGTCCTCGCGGTCGACCGGCGGCTGCTCGACCGCCGCTCCCGCCGCGCGCAGGTCGGTGAAGACCTGGTCGACCTGGGCCCGGCTTTCCGCCGACACGGCAAGCGACAGCGCCCCCGGGCCGTAGGAGACGCCTTCCTTGGCCTGGCGCATCACGAGCTGGTCGTAGCCGCGCGCCCACAGCACGCTGCCCGTGCCTTCCCAGACGCGCTGGAAGCCCAGCGTGGGAAGCCACAGGCGATGGAAGGCGATCGAGCGGGCAAGGTCGCTCACCTCGATCGCGGCGCCGGCGAAGGACGAGCGCTGCTTCATCAGGCCTCGGGCAGGCCGAGCGCGCGCAGCTCGTCGCGGCGCAGAGGCTCCTCGCCCGCGAGGAAGAACTCGTCGAGCTGCGGCGGCTTGATGCGGGTTCCGGCCAGCATGGCATGCGCCTGGCCGCGGTGATGGATCTGATGCTGGAACAGGTGTTCGAGCACCGCGGCAACGCGCGAGGGCGGCGGCCGTCGATCGGGCCGCGGCAGCACGCAATCCTGCTGCAGGCTGTCTTCGGTTTGGCGCTCGCAGAAGGCGATCAGGCGCTGGTCGCTCGCGGTCTGCGCCTGCCGCATCGTGCGGGCATCGGCGAAGTCGGGCTTGGGCTGGCTGTAGAGGCGCAGCGCATCGAGGCCCTCCAGGGCCTCGATGTAATAGAGATCGACGAGCAGGATATGATTGAAGGTTGCGCGCAGCGACGGGAAGAAGCTCGTGCGCGGGGCGGCGAACTCCTCGGGCGTCAGCACCTCGCAGGCGCTGAGCAGCCGATGGTTCGCCCAGGCGTTGTTGCGCGCCATGGCGACGAAATGGCCGACCAGCCCCGCCGCCATGGCCCGTCTCCGGATCGACTACGCCGCGTGGGCGAGATTGCGCAGCACGTAGTGCAGCACGCCGCCGTTCTTGAAGTACTCGATCTCCTCCGCCGTATCGATCCGGCAGGTGAGCATCACGGTCTCCTTGGTGCCGTCGCGGCGATGGATGGTGAGCGGCACGTCCATGCCGGGCTTCAGCCCGCCCTCGATGCCGCCGACGTCGAACGACTCCCAGCCGGTGAGGTTCAGCGTCTTGCGCGTCATGCCGTCCTTGAACTGCAGCGGCAGCACGCCCATGCCGACCAGGTTCGAGCGATGGATGCGCTCGAAGGTCTCGCACACCACGGCCTTCACGCCCAGCAGGTTCACGCCCTTGGCCGCCCAGTCGCGCGACGAGCCGGTGCCGTACTCCTTGCCGGCGATCAGGATCTGCGGCGTGTGCTCCTTCTTGTAGCGCATCGCCACGTCGTAGATCGGCTCCGGCTGGTCGCTCTGGAAGTGATGGGTGAAGCCGCCCTCGACGCCCGGCACCATCTCGTTCTTGAGACGGATGTTGGCGAAGGTGCCGCGCATCATAACTTCGTGATTGCCGCGGCGCGTGCCGTACTGGTTGAAGTCCTTCGGCGCCACGCCGTGCTCTTCCAGGTACTTGCCGGCGGGGCTGTCCTTCTTGATCGAGCCCGCGGGCGAGATGTGGTCGGTGGTGATCGAGTCGCCGAACTGGCCGAGCGGACGGGCGCCGCTGATGTTCGAGATCGCGCCCGGGACCTTGCCCATGCTCTCGAAGTAGGGCGGGTTGCGCACGTAGGTCGACTTGTCGTCCCAGCTGTAGGTCAGGCTGGGCTTGGTCTTGATGCCGCGCCAGAACTTGTCGCCCTTGAACACGTCGGCGTAGCGCTTCTTGAAGGCCTTGGCGGTGACGAACTTGGCGACCGTCTTCTCGACCTCGGCATTCGAGGGCCAGAGATCCTTCAGGTAGACGGGCTTGCCGCCCTTGCCGATGCCGATCGGATCCTTGGTGATGTCGATCTTCATCGAGCCGGCGAGTGCGTAGACGACCACCAGCATCGGCGAGGCGAGGTAGTTGGCGCGGGTCAGCGGATTGACGCGGCCCTCGAAGTTGCGGTTGCCCGACAGCACCGAGGAGACGACCAGATCGCCGTCGGTGATCGCCTTGCTGACCGGCTCGGGCAGCGGGCCCGAGTTGCCGATGCAGGAGGTGCAGCCGTAGCCGACCAGGTTGAAGCCGATCTTGTTGAGGTCCTTCTGCAGGCCCGAGGCCTCGAAGTACTCGGTCACGACCTGGGAGCCCGGCGCCAGCGAGGTCTTCACCCACGGCTTGACCTTGAGGCCGAGCTTGACGGCATTGCGCGCGACCAGGCCCGCGCCCAGCATGACGTAGGGGTTGGAGGTGTTGGTGCAGGAGGTGATGGCTGCCAGCACCACGTCGCCGTGGCCGAGATCGTAGTTGGTGCCCTCGCACTTGACGCGCTTGCCGTCGTCCGTGCGCTCGAACTCCTTCTCCATGTTGGCGATGAACTGCTGGCTCGCCTGCGAGAGCGGCACGCGGTCCTGCGGACGCTTGGGACCGGCGAGGCTCGGCTCGACGTCGCCGAGATCGAGCGACAGCGTGTCGGTGAAGACCGGCTCGGGCGACTTCTTGGAGCGCCACAGGCCCTGCTTCTTGGCGTAGGCCTCGACGATCTTGGCGGCGGCGCCGCGGTTGGTGGTCTTGAGGTAGCCGATCGTGGTCTCGTCGATCGGGAAGAAGCCGCAGGTCGCGCCGTACTCGGGCGCCATGTTGGCGATGGTGGCGCGGTTGGCGAGCGGCATCTCCTCGAGGCCCTCGCCGTAGAACTCGACGAACTTGTTGACCACGCCCTTCTTGCGCAGCATCTGCGTGACGGTCAGCACGAGGTCGGTCGCGGTGGCGCCTTCCTTCAGCTTGCCGGTGAGCTTGAAGCCCACGACCTCGGGGATCACCATCGGCTGCGGCTGGCCCAGCATGGCCGCCTCGGCCTCGATGCCGCCCACGCCCCAGCCCAGCACGGCGAGGCCGTTCACCATCGTGGTGTGGCTGTCGGTGCCGACCAGCGTGTCGGGATAGAGCACCGTCTCCTTGCCGTTCTTCTGCTGGAACACGACCTGCGCCAGGTACTCGAGGTTGACCTGGTGGCAGATGCCGGTGCCCGGCGGCACGACGCGGAAGTTGTCGAACGCCATCTGGCCCCAGCGCAGGAACTGGTAGCGCTCGAGGTTGCGCTCGTATTCGAGCTTCACGTTCGCCTTGAAGGCGGAGCCGTTGCCGAACTCGTCGACGATCACCGAATGGTCGATCACGAGATCGACCGGAACCAGCGGGTTGATCTTCTTGGGGTCGCCGTCGAGCTTGCCCATCGCGTCGCGCATGGCGGCGAGATCGACCACCGCCGGCACGCCGGTGAAGTCCTGCATCAGCACGCGGGCGGGACGGAAGTTGATCTCCTTCTTCGACTTGCCGCCGTTCTTCACCCAGTCGGCGAAGGCGGCGATGTCTTCCTTCTTGACCGTCGTGCCGTCCTCGTTGCGGACCAGGTTCTCCATCAGGATGCGCAGGGAGAAGGGCAGGCGGGAGAGGTCACCGACCTCCTTCTCGACGGCCTTGAGGCTGAAGTAGGTGTAGCTCTTCGACCCCACCGTCAGCGATTTCCGAGCCTTGAAGCTGTTGGGGCGGGCGGCGGCCATGATGCAAACTCCTGCAATCGTTTGGGCGAAATTCGGTCGCAAAATAAGGGCAGGGAGAGGGTCAGGCAATCGGCGGATGCGCGACGGACGCCCATATGCGAGATTGACACAATGACCTCGAAAATCCGCTGCTTCCTGGGCGCCCTTGCCGCCCTTCTGGTGGCTGCTTGCAGCGGCGCCGGGTCGCGTGACAGCGGCGGCGGGCGGGAGTCGATCGCGGGCGATTTCGGCCATCTGCCGGTCGGAAATTCGCGCAATGTGCAGATCGAGGCCCTGGACCGGATTCTGTCGGCGAGCCAGCTCTCCGCCGTCGACCGGTCCGTCTACCTGAGTATCCGCGCCTACCAGCTCAGCCGTGCCGGCCGCACCGCCGACAGCCAGAAGGACGTCGCCGAGATGGGCAAGGTCCTGCCCAGCGTCTGGCCGCTTGTCCTGTCGAGCACCCAGCCCGAGCTGGCCGGCGGCGGGGACCGGGCAGCCGCCTTGCGGACCCTGGAATTCGGCCTGCAGCAGAAGCCGGGCGACCCCTGGCTGATGGTGGCGCAGGCCGAGGTCAACATGCAGATCGCCGATTTCGACCGGGCGCTCGAGCTTCTGAACGGGGCGGTGGCCTCGGCGTCGAGCGCGGGCGAGCGCCGGACGGCCTTCTATTACCGCGGCCAGGCCAACTTCAATCTCGGTAACTACCGGCAGGCGGCCGATGATTTCGAGGCCTCGCTGGCGGGGCGCAGCACGCCGAAGGCGCGCATGGCGCCCGTGCTGTGGCGCTATGCGGCGCAGGTCCATACGCCGCGGGTCGACGCCCGGGCGGTCCTGGCCCAGGAAGTCGGCAAGGAGGACCTCGACGCCTGGCCGGGGGGCATCGCGAGGTTCCTGCTCGGCCGCATGACGGCGGGCGAACTCGAGGTGATGGCCGAGTCCGACGAAACGGCCAAGCGCACGAACGGCAAGTGCCCCGCCGCCTTCTTCATCGCCATGGACGCGCTGCGGCGTGGCGATCGCCGGCGCGCCCGCGAGCAGCTGCAGCTCGCCCAGGCCCGCTGCCCGACCGTGTCGGAGATCAACTGGGGCGCCACCAGCGAGCTGAAGCGGCTCTAGTCACTTCAAGGCCGCAGGGACCGGCGGCGCCGAAATCGTCCACTCGCATTGCTCGGGCTTGCCAATTGATAAGATTTGTCGTACTAACTCAATTTAGTAAGATCAATCTTTGTAAATCGACATGCCTGCCAGCCCCCTCGCCGATCGTTGCGCCGCCGAAGTGCGCAGGACCGTGTCCCAGCTTTCCCGCAAGCTGCGACCCAGCCTCCAGCGCGACGGCATCAGCATGGCCAAGCTCAGCGTCATCGGTCAGGTCCACCGGGCCGGGCGAATCTCGCCCACCGAGCTGGCCGCGCACGAGGGAGTCAGGCTGCAGACGCTGACCCGGCTGCTTGCCGAACTGGAAGCGGACGGCTGGCTTCTCCGCACTCCTCACGAGACGGACGGGCGTCAGTCCCTGCTGTCCCTGACCGCACAGGGAAAGAAGCGTCTGGCCGATGCTGCCCGGGCCAGCGACGCCTCCCTCGCGCAAGCCATCGGCGACACGCTCGATCCGGAAGACCAGGCCGCGCTGCTGCGCGCCTGCAAGCTCCTCGATCGGCTCGACGCCGCCCTGAGCGGAAAGACGGTGCGGCCGGCGGGAACGCCCGATGGCACCCCATGAAGCTCGCCGAACTCTGCCATCGCCTGCGGCCTGACGCCGAGGCCGGGCGGCATGGCCTGCAGTTCGCCGCCGCCACCGTCGCCGCGTATGCGGCCGCCCGGGCCGTCGGACTGCCCGAACACTTCTGGGCGGTCATGACGACGCTGATCGTGATGCGCCCCAACGCGGCATCGACCTTCGATGCCGGGTTCGACCGGATCGGCGCCACGGTCGTGGGTGCTCTGCTCGGTGTTCTCGGCGTGGCGTCTCAACGGCTGGGCGTGAACCCGCTTGCGGCGACGTTGATCGTCGTCGTGGCGCTGGCCTATGCGAGCGCTCTGTTCGCAGCTCTGCGTGCTGCCCCCATTGCGGCGTTGATTGTCCTGTCCTCGTCCGCGCTCCCCGGCGAGTCGCCGCTGCTGGTGGCCTGTCTGCGCCTGGTGCAGATCGTCATCGGCATCGTTGCCGCCCTGAGCGTTTCGTTCGTGTTCTCCAACCATCGTTCCGTTGGGCGTCTGAATGGCGGCTGGGCGAGGCTGATACGCGCCGCAGCCGCACGGCTGGCGGCGGGCGCGGCCGGTTCCGATGCCGGCGGGATCGACATCGATTCCGCCGCCGATCGCACGCGGCTGGCCCTCGATCGGTTGTCGTTGCTGGCTCGAGGGGCCGACCGCATCTCGTTCTTCCGCTATCCGCGGGCCCTCGACAGCCACCACTACCGCCGGATCGCCGCGCTGGTCGGCCGGGCCCTGCAGGATGCCGCCGTGCTCAATCGGGCCCTGCGGGCGCAGGCGCACCTGGTCGAAAGCCGATCCGGCCAGGAGGCTGCCGCGGTTGCTGCCGCCGCGCTCGCCAGCACGGCCGACGCAATCGAGGGGACGGCCCCCGCGAACCTGGCGGCGCTTCGCGGGCTCGTCGCGATCCATGCAGGCGTCGGGCCCGCCGAAGGCTCGGAGGCACGAGATGCGTCGTTGCTCGCGGCGCCGCTCCTTCTGCTTTCCGAAGATCTCGACCGTCTTTGCCATTGCGCCGGCAATGACGGGAACGGGCGCCTGCAGATCGACCGGCTTTCGCCCGCGAGTCCCTGAAGAAAGGAGTCGTCATGGAGCTCGGCAAGGTTCTTCTCGTGGTCGCATTGCCGACCATCGTCATCGCGTCCCTGATCGAAGCCTGTCTGCTGGCACGTCGCCGGCAATTCGATTGGCGCGCGCTCGGCATATCGCTGCTCAACTTCACGGTCCGCAACATCGTGCTGGTTGCCGTTCCATTCTCGATTGCGACACCGCTGTTCCAGATCGCCTGGGCGCATCGGCTTGCGACCCTCGATCTCGGTTCCTGGCAGAACCTCGTGCTCCTGTTCCTCGGCCAGGAGTTCTTTTACTACTGGTTCCACCGGGCATCGCATCGGATTCGCTGGCTGTGGGCGAACCATTCGGTTCACCACTCCCCCAATGAGCTCAATCTCTCCGCCTCGTACCGGAGCGCCATACTGGGGAAGACCCTTGGAGAGTCGGTTTTCTTCGTCCCGCTGGTGTGGCTCGGCTTTTCGCCCAAGGCCGTCTTCCTCTGCCTGGCGGTCAATCTTGTGTATCAGACCTGGGTGCACACGACCTGGATCCCGAAGCTGGGCCCGCTCGAATACATCCTGAACACACCGTCCGCTCATCGCGTGCACCACGCGTCGAATGCGGAATATCTGGATGCCAACTTTGGCGGCATCCTCATCGTCTTCGACCGGCTGTTCGGCACCTATGTCGAGGAGCGAGAGGACTTGCCCTGCCGCTACGGCCTGGTGCATCCGCAAACCAGCTACAATCCGCTGCGCGTCGAGTTCGATCAGTGGCGGAGCCTGTTCGCCGACCTGCGGAAAGCCCGCAGCATCCGGAACTTCCTCGGCTTCCTGCTGCTGCCGCCCGACTGGCGGCCGCAAGAGGAGTCGCGTGCTCATGCTGTGGGCTTCCGGCACTGACGCGGTCTGCGGCGGCATGCTGGTGCATGCGGCCGTCCCGGACTGCGGTCAGTCGGTCAGTGCCAGCGGTGCGATGAAGCGGGCGATCTCGGCCAGGACATAGGTGGGCTGCTGCAGGTGCGGGCTGTGGCCGCAGTCGGGCACCAGCCGCGTCTCGCAATAGCCGCCGACCTTGCCGGCGATGATGCCGAGCTGCAGCTCGGTGCCGTACTCGTCGTCCTCGCCTTGGATCGCCTGCACCGGCACCTGGATGCCGGGCAGCCGGCCGTCGGCGTCCATGGGCTGGAAACCCGGCGCCGACCAGGCGTCGGCCCAGAGATGGAAGGCGCGATCGACGTTCTCGCCGTGATACTTGATCAGGCGCTGGCGCAGGTCGCCTGCCGCGAAGGCGGCCTGGGCGTCGCGGATGCGCTCGACGCAGATCGGCTCGTTGACCGCATGGGCGGCCAGGGTGGCGACGGCGCGCAGCGGCTCCGGGTCGGCGGCGGCGTAATTCAGGGCGATGGTGCCGCCGTCGCTGTGACCGACCAGCACGCAATCCTCGATGCCGGTCGCCGCGAGCAGGCGAGGCAGGACCAGATCGGCCTCGATCTCCATGTACCGGACGCCGGGATCGGACGGCCAGGGACTCGACTTGCCGTAAGCGGTGCGGTCGTAGACCAGACCGGCGCACTGTGTGGCGTCGCAAAGCTTCTGCGGGAAGTCGCGCCACATCTCGATGCAGCCCAAGCCCTCGTGCAGGAAGACGAGGGTGGTGCGTTCGAGGCCGTCGCTGTGTCGGGGGGCGAGCCGGCGCACGCGCAAAGTGCGGTCGCCGAGGTCGATGAAGTCGTCGGAGGGCGCCATCGGCCCTCTTTTCCCGACCAGCAGCCGTCGGGTCAAGCCGGAGCCGCCCTCACAGCGCCTGGGCGACCGACGGCTTGCTGGCGGATGCGGGTTGCGCCGTCGGCGGACGGCAGCGCAGGTATCGTGCCTTCTCTTCCGGGCCTTCCGGGTCGCGGTTCCACCAGCCGCCGCCCAGCGACTGGAACAACGCCGCCGTGTCGGTGAGACGCGCCGCCTGCGCCTGGACGCGGGTCAGCAGCGCCTGCTGGTAGGTGAGCTGCGCGATCAGGACGGTGAGATAGGTCGTGTCACCCAGCGCCAGCCGCCGCTGGGCGATGTTGAGGCTGGTGGCCGCGGCATGTTCGGCATCGACCGCGGCCTTGAGCGTGAGCGCATCGTATTGCAGCGTGCGCAGCGTGTCGGCCACGTTTCGGAACGCCAGCAGCACGGTCGAGCGATACTGCGCGTCGGCCTGCTGCAGGCCGGCGATCGCGGCGCGCTTCTTGGCCGAGAGCGCGCCACCGTCGATCAGGGGCTGCAGCAAGCCCGCGCCGACCGACATGCCCATCAGCCCGGGAGAGAAGAGGGTATCGAGGCTCAGGGCCTGCGAATTCACGCCGGCGGACAGCGTGATCTGCGGCAACTGGTTGGCCGCCGCCACCCCGACCAGGGCGCTGGCGGAATGCAGGTTGGACTCCGCGGCCCGCACATCGGGCCGCTGCTCCACCAGCCGCGAGGGCAGGCTGAGTGGCAGTTCGCGCGGCAGGGTGAGGTCGTTCAGCTGGAACTTGGCGGCAATGTCCTCGTTGGGGAAACGCCCGGTCAGCGTCGCGAGAAGGTCGCGTTGCAGGGCGAGCCCCTTCTGCAGCGGCGGCAGCGTCGCTTCTGCCTGGGCCAGCGCGGCCTGCTGCGTGGCCACGTCGCCGCCGGGAATGGCCCCGAGGTTGGATTGCCGCTGCAGGATGCCGAGCGTCTCGCGCTGCGCCGCGATGATCTGCTGCGTGGCGTCGATCTGCGCGCGCAGGGAGGCTTCCTGGATCGTCGCCGCCACGACGTTCGACGCGAGCGACAGATAAGCGCCTTCGACCTGGAAGCACTGGGCCTCGGCCAGCGCGTCGAGGGATTCGATCTGGCGGCGATTCCCGCCCCAGATGTCGAGCGCATAAGTGATGCTGAGCGCGGCGGTGAACAGGCCGTAGATCGTGGCGCCGCTCGCTGTGGCGGGCGACAGGCTGGTCGGCGTCTGGTTCTGCGAAGCGCCAAGCCCGCCTTGCAGGGCCGGGAACAATGTCGCGCGCTGGGCGCGTGCATTTTCCTGCGCCACCTTCAGCCCCGCCACTGCGACCTGGATGTCGGGATTGGCCCGCAGGGCGTCGCCGATGAGACTGTTCAGCGGCCGCGACTGGAAGACCTCCCACCACTGGCCGGGGATATCGAGGCCCTGGACGATCTTCTGCTGCTCGCCTCCCGGGATGCCGGCCCCGACCAGGTTCGTCGGCGTATCGGGAAGGAAGGAGTTCGCCTTGGGCGGCGCCGGGTTCTGGAAGTCAGGACCGACCATGCAGCCGGTCAAAGTGGTGCAGAAGGCCGTGCCGGCCAGAAGGAGCGAGGCGAAGCGCTGCATCAGTGCGTGTCCGCTTCGCCCGGCACCGGCACGCCGATCCGCGGCTGGCGGCGTGAGAACAAGCCGATCGCCGCCGGCAGGACCGTCAGGAACAGGGTCGGTGCGAGCAGAGTGCCGCCCACGATCACGATGGCGAGGGGGCGCTGCACCTGGCTGCCGATGGCCGTCGAGAAAGCCGCCGGCAGGAGACCCACGCAGGCGGCGACGCAGGTCATGAGAACCGGCCGCATCTGCTGCTCGCAGGTCTGGCGCAGCGCATTGGCGCGCTCCAGGCCGGAGTCGATCAGGCGATTGTAGCAGGACAGCACCATGATCCCGTTCATGGCCGCAATGCCGAACAGGGCCACGAAACCGATAGCGGCGGAAATGCTGAAGGGCATGCCTGCGATAAACAGCGCCAGCAACCCACCCGTCAAGGCCATCGGAATGGCGCTCCCCGCCAGCAACATGTCGCGCACGGTTCCGAAGCTCACGAACAGGAGCAGCAGGATCAGGGCGATCGCGATCGGGACGGCGAGCGCAAGCCGGTTGAGAGCGTTTTTCAGGTTGCTGAACTCACCGACCCATTCCAGGTGATAACCGCCGGGCAGCTTCACCTTCTCCGCCACGCGCTGCTGCGCTTCGATGACCGCGCTGCCGAGGTCGCGGCCACGCACGCTGAACTTCACCGGGATGTAGCGTTCCTGCTGTTCACGGTAGATGTAGAAAGCGCCGGACACGAGCTGCACGGTCGCCACCTCGCTGAGCGGCACCTGGGTCACGCCGTTCGGCCCCTGCACACCGATCGGGATGCGCTTGATCGCCTCCAGATTCTCGCGATAGCGGGGCGCCAGGCGTACGACCATCGGGAAGTGGCGGTCGCTGCCGTTCTCGTAGAGGTCGCCCGCGGCCTGTCCGCCGATCGCGGCTTGCACGGTCGCATTGATGTCGCCGGGCGCGAGGCCGTAGCGGGCGGCGCGGCTGCGGTTGATGTCGATGCGGATGGTGGGCTGGCCAAGGGAGGCGAAGACGGACAGGTCGGCGATGCCCGGGACGGTCGCCATCGCATCCTTGATCTCGTCGCCCAGCCTGGCCAGCGTCTCGAGGTCGTTGCCGAAGATCTTGACCGAGTTCTCGCCCTTCACGCCTGAGGCCGCTTCCTGGACGTTGTCCTGGATGTATTGCGAGAAGTTGAACTCGACGCCCGGGAATGCCTTCTCGAGCGCATCGTTCATCTCCGCGATCAGCTTCTCCTTGTCGACGCCCTTGCGCCACTTGTCGAACGGCTTCAGCGGCACGAAGAATTCGGCGTTGAAGAAGCCGGTCGAGTCCGTGCCGTCATCGGGGCGGCCGTGCTGGGAGATGACGGTCTCCGCTTCGGGGAAACCCTTGATGAGCTTGCGCATGCGATTGGCGTAGTCATTGCCCGTCTCCAGCGAGATCGAGCTTGGCATCGTGGCGCGGATCCACATGTTGCCTTCCTCGAGCTTGGGCAGGAACTCGAGGCCGATCGAGCTGCCGGCCAGGGCGGCGACGACGCCGATCCCTACGCCGGCCAGGACGGTCGTGCGCTTGTGATACAATACTATATCGCGCACCCGGTCGTAGAACCTGGACAGGGCCCGCACCGCACGGGTTTCCGTGTGCGCGACCCTTTCCGGCAGGATGAGGGCCGACAGGGCCGGCGAGACCGTGAAGGTCGCAAGCAGGCCGCCGGAGAGCGCGTAGGCGTAGGTCTTGGCCATCGGCCCGAAGATATGGCCCTCGACACCCGTCAGGGTGAACAGCGGCAGGAAGCCCGCGATGATGATCGTGGCGGCGAAGAAGATGGCCTGCGTCACTTCCGTCGAGGCGTGGTAGATCACGCCCACCTTGCCGGTCAGTCCGGCCGGCGTCGGCCGTCCCGTGTGGACGGGCACGCCATGGCTCGCCAGGGTGAGATGGCGGAAGATGTTCTCGACCATGATCACCGTGGCGTCGACGATGATGCCGAAATCGATGGCGCCC
Organism: Pseudomonadota bacterium; assembly: GCA_018240685.1. Classification (GTDB taxonomy): domain Bacteria; phylum Pseudomonadota; class Alphaproteobacteria; order Reyranellales; family Reyranellaceae; genus Reyranella. The sequence continues at coordinate 13,925 of JAFEFG010000048.1, forward strand.
ATCGACAGCAGGTTGGCCGACTCGCCGTTGAGGACGAGGATCGTCACCGCAAACAGCAGCGCGAACGGGATGGTGGCCGACACGATCAGGGCGCTGCGCAGGTCGCCCAGGAAGAGCCACTGGATGAGGAAGATGAGCACGACGCCCACCACCATGTTGTGCAGCACGGTGTGGGTGGTGACGTCGACCAGGACGCTGCGGTCGTAGATGCGCTCGATGCGCACTCCGGGCGGAAGGATTCCCGAGGCGTTGATCTTCTGCACCTCCGCCAATACGCCCGCCAGGGTCGGCAGGGTCTCGGCGCCGCGGCGCATCAGGACGATGCCCTGTACGATGTCGTCGTCGTCGTTCTGGCCGGCGATGCCGAGCCGCGGCTCGTGGCCGACAGTGATGTTCGCCACATCCGACACCAGGACCGGCGCGCCGTTGGGCGAGGCGATCATCGTGTTGCGGATATCCTCCATCGAGCGGATCTGCCCGACCGAACGCACGATCGCCGATTGCGGTCCGATGTTCACCGTATTGGCGCCGACATTGATGTTGGCGTTGTTGAGCGCGTCCAGGACCTGCTTGAGCGTGAGGTTGTAGGCCTGCAGGCGGGCGAGATCGACGGTGATGTCGTAGGTCTTGGTCTTGCCGCCCCAGCCGGTCACGTCGATCACGCCCGGGACCGCCTTGAAGCGACGCTCCAGCACCCAGTCCTGCAGCGTCTTCAGGTCGGTCACGGTGTAGCCGGGCGGACCGACCACGCGGTAGCGGAAGATCTCGCCGATCGGGCTGGTCGGCGAAAGCTGCGGCTGCACGCCGTTGGGCAGCGGTCCCAGCTGCGAAAGGCGGTTGATGACGTACTGCGAGGCCTGCTGGTAGGTGAGGGCGTAGGTGAACTGCACCTTCACGTCCGAGAGGCCGAACAGCGAGATGCTGCGAATGGCCTGGACGTGTGGCAGGCCCGCCATCTGCACCTCGACCGGAATGGTGATGTAGCGCTCGATCTCTTCCGACGACTGGCCCGGATTCTGGGTGATGATGTCGACCAGCGGCGGGACCGGATCGGGATAGGCCTCGATGTTGAGCGACTTGTAGGCGAACAGGCCGCCGATCATCAGTACGGCGGCCAGGATGATCACGAGGATGCGCTGCTTGAGCGCGGCTGCAACAATGGCCTGCATGGTCGGGGGAGAGCTGGTTGGAGCGCGGTCTGCGGGGCGTCAGTCGCGGGCGGCCGCGCGATCGATGAAGAGCGTACCGCTGGTCACCACCGACTCACCGGCGGCGAGGCCCTTGCGGACCTCGACGAGGCCGTTCTCCGTGGAGCCGACCTCGATCGGGCGGCTCACCACCTTCTTGTCCTGGGGCCGCGCGACCCAGACCCGGGCATTCGACCCTTCGTAGATGACGGCATCCTGCGGCACACCCGGCATCATCCGGGTCTTGCCCGACACGATGTGGAAGGTGGCGAACATCTCCGGCAGGAGCTCGCGGCCTGGATTCTCGATCTCCGCGCGCACCGGCAGGCGGCGCGTGTTGGGATCGAGCGCCGGTGCCACATAGGAGAGGCGGGCATGGAAGACGCGGTCCGGATAGGCCAGCACGGAGACCTCGACCGGCGCCCCCACCTTCATCAGGGGTGCGTCGGACTCGCGCACGTTCGCGATCAGCCAGACTGTCGCGAGGTCGCCCACCGTGAAGACCGGATCGGTGGAACCGACCGTGATGTACTGGCCGAGGCCGATCTTGCGCTGGATCACCGTGCCGGCGATCGGGGCGGATACCACGGTCTCGGCGCCGATGCGGTCGACCTTCTCGAGGCGGGCGATCTCCTCGTCCGACCGGCCGAGGATGCGCAGCCGGTTACGGGCCGCCGCCAGCGCGATCTCGGCGGAACGCATGTCGCCCTGGGCGGCGACGAGATCGGACTGGGCCTGCTCGAGATCCTTCAGCGCGCCGCCGCGGATCGCTAGCAATTCGCGCTGCCGCTTCTCGACGGCCTGGGCCAGTTCGAGACGCGACTTGGCCTTCTCGACGCCGGCAACCGCGGTGACGAGATCGTTCTGGCCCTGCACGAACTCGGTGGCCTCGATGGCGAACAGCGGCGCGCCGCGCTCGACATGGTCACCCGGCTTGGCGATCAGGCGCGTGACCCGGCCCGAATAGGGGGAAAAGACGGGGGTGGTGGTGTCCTCATTGATGGCGATCTTGCCGTCCGTCGTGCGTTCATCCCGGAACGGGACGTCGCGGATGACGGCCAGCTTCAGGCCGCTCCACTGGGTTTCGCTGGGTGCGAAGGCACCGTCAGGCGCCTGGCTGACTTTGCTGACTTTCGTGTCCGACCGGCTGAGCGCATTGCCGGGACCGGTGTCCAGCATGAAGAAGGCGACGGCCCCGGCTGCGGCAACGGCGAGCCCGCCGCCCAGGATCCAAAAGCGGTTGCGCCTGACTTGCGTAGGGGAAGTCTTTACGGCTGTTGTCATGGCAGAACGCGTTCCAGGCCGCGGCGAATGAGGAAGTGAAACGGAACGCCAAATATTTAGTGGAGACTCATTACTTTAACCTGACGGACAGGCCTGCACGACGCGTGCTACAGTTGCAGTGGCAAGAAACAGAAGCGGCAGCGCCTCTAATGAGAGTGCTTATCGTCGAAGACAATACAGACCTTGTGTCGCTGCTCATGAAAGGCTTGGCGCAGGGAGGCTTTGCCGCCGATTCGGTGGGAACGGTCGCCGACGCCCGCCATGTTCTCGACACGATGAAGTATGCGGCGGTCGTGCTCGACCTCGGGCTGCCGGACGAGGATGGCCTGGTCCTGTTGCGCGAGCTTCGTCGCAAGGGCGATGCGACGCCGGTTCTGGTGCTGACCGCGCGGGACGGTGTGACCGATCGTGTCACCGGCCTGCGCGAGGGTGCCGACGACTACCTCCCGAAGCCCTTTGCGATGGAGGAGCTGGTGGCGCGGCTGCAGGCCTTGCTGCGCCGGCCCGGCAACCTGCTCGGCCGCATGCTGACATTCGGCAACGTTGCTCTCGACACCGAGGGCCGTCAGGTCTTCGTGGGCGGGGCGCCGCGCTCCTTTCCGGCGCGCGAAACGGCAGTGCTTGAGATCCTGCTGCGTCGCGGCGGCAACGTGGCGCCCAAGCGGCTGTTCGAGGATCACCTCTTCGGCCTGTCCGGCGAGGTCGGCTCGAATGCCATCGAGGTCTACGTCCATCGCCTTCGCAAGATGCTCGCTGATGCCGGCGCCAACGTGAAGATCCATACGGTACGCGGCGTCGGCTACCTGATGGCGCAAGAGAAGACCTGATCGGTCATGGCCAGGGGCGTTCCCGAGCCGCGACCGTCATTGTCGGGGGACACGGCATGATCCGCTTCCACTCGATCATCACGCGCATCGTGGTGCTGCATGTGGTGGCGATCGCCGCCACCTCGATCCTGATGCCGCTTGCGCTCTACTGGCTCCTGAACGAGGCGGCCAACAACCTGCACCGCGATTCGCTGCGCAGCGAGGCTTTCATCATCGGCAGCTTCCTGCGGCCGCAGCCGGACGGCAAGCTGGTCATGGACATGCCGAGGGAAATGCGGCCGCTCTACTCTCCGGAGTACGGCCTCTATGCCTATGCCGTGATCGACACGGACGGCCACGTGCTGTTCTCGTCGCGGCCCGACGGCCAGGCGCTGTTCACGCCCGACGACAAGTCCCTCAGCGACTGGCTCGTCCGCCGCCGCGCCACCGGGTCGGAGCTGTTCGGCGTCACGGTGGCGCGCGCGGTCGGCGAGAAAATGTACTTCATCCAGGTCGGGCAGGACCTCGCGCACCGCGACGTGATCATCGACGACGTGGTCACGTCGTTCCTGCCGCATGTCGCCTGGATCACCTTTCCGATCCTGCTGGTGCTGCTGCTCATCGACATCCTGATCTTCCGGCGCGCCCTGCAGCCGGTGCGCGACGCGTCGAGGACGGCAGCGGCCATCAGCCCGCAGCGCACGGACGTCCGCCTACCCGAGCAGACCATGCCGACGGAAATCCGCCCCCTGGTCCATGCGGTGAACCTGGCGCTGGAGCGCCTGGAAGCGGGGTTCCGCGCCCAGCGCGACTTCACCGCCGATATGGCGCACGAACTGCGCACGCCGCTCGCCATCGTGCGGGCCCGGGTCGATTCGCTGGATCCGGGCCCCTCGCGCGACGCCCTGCGAGCGGATCTCGTCAACATGACGCGGACCGTCAACCAGGTGCTCGATATCGCCGAACTCGAGGCCTTCATCGTCGGCACCGATGCCAAGGCCGACATCCATGCCGTCTGCGCCGACGCCGTGGCCTTCATGGCGCCACTCGCTGTCGAGATGTCGAAGACGATCGCCCTCACCGGTGCCTCGGGGCCCGTCTGGGTGCGCGGCCAGGCCGAGGCGCTGTTTCGGGCTGTGCGGAACCTGATCGAGAACGCGATCCGGCACACGCCATCGGGCACCTCGATCGAGGTCGATGTCGCGAAGGAAGGGGTCGTGCGCGTGATCGACAACGGCCCGGGCATTTCCGAGGCCGACCGCGAGTCGATCTTCCGCCGCTTCTGGCGTCGCGACCGGACCAGGGCCGAGAGCCGGGGCATCGGCCTGGCGATCGTCGCCCGTGTCGCCGAGGCGCACGAAGGCAGCATCACGGCCGAGAACCGGCCGGAGGGCGGCGCCGCGTTCATCCTGAAGCTGCGGCCGGCCTGAGGTCGGGCGGAGATGGCCTCGCGACGATCGAATCCCGATGCCGTCAGCGATGTTTCTCCTGGCAAGGGCCGGACCAACCCCTGCGCAAAGTCCGGTTTTTTCCGCCTGCGCTTCAGTCTAGGATGCAATTGTCCAAGGGGTGCCCCGGCAAGGGGCTGAGATACCGACGGCCACGATCGCATCATCGGCGGCGGCGCGGTGACCCTTTGAACCTGATCCGGGTCATGCCGGCGAAGGGACAGGATAAGCTCCTTTGCACGACACGCCGGGTCTCCTTTTGTCGTTCTGTCACGGGAGATCCTTCAACATGGACAGCATCATCTCGACGCCCAAGGTGACGACCGGGCCGCTGCCCGCGTCCCAGAAGATCTACGTCACGCCCGAGGAGGCGCCCGATCTCAGCGTGCCTCTGCGCGAGATCACGCTGAGCGTGCCGACCGAGCCCAAGGTCCGCGTCTACGACACGACCGGCCCCTACACCGATTCCACTGTTGCCATCGACGTCACCAAGGGGCTGGCGCGCACGCGCCGGGCCTGGGTGATGGCGCGCGGCGGCGTCGAGGAATATGCCGGCCGCCCCGTCCAGGCGGTCGACAACGGCAACGTCAAGGAATCGGCGCTTCAGCCCTTCCTCAACACGCCCAAGCCGCTGCGCGGGCTCGACGGCCACAAGATCACCCAATACGAATGGGCCAAGGCGGGAGTCATCACCAAGGAGATGATCTACGTCGCGGCGCGCGAGAATCTCGGGCGCAAGAAGGCGCATGAACTCGCCAAGGAGCGGCTGACCGACGGCGAGAGCTTCGGCGCGGCGCTGCCGGAATTCATCACGCCGGAATTCGTGCGCCAGGAGATCGCGCTCGGACGCGCCATCATCCCGGCCAACATCAACCACGCCGAGCTTGAGCCGATGATTATCGGCCGCAACTTCCTGGTGAAGATCAACGCCAACATCGGCAACTCGGCCGTCTCCTCCTCGATGGAGGAGGAGGTCGAGAAGATGGTGTGGGCGATCCGCTGGGGCGCCGACACCGTCATGGACCTGTCGACCGGCCGCAATATCCACGACACGCGCGAATGGATCGTGCGCAACTCGCCGGTGCCGATCGGCACAGTGCCGATCTACCAGGCACTGGAGAAGGTGGGCGGCGATCCGACCAAGCTCTCGTGGGAGGTGTTCCGCGACACGCTGCTCGAGCAGTGCGAGCAGGGCGTCGATTACTTCACGATCCATGCCGGCGTCCGGCTGGCGCACGTGCCGCTCACCGCAAGCCGTGTCACCGGCATCGTGAGCCGCGGCGGCTCGATGATGGCGCAATGGTGCCTGACCGAGCACCGCGAGAGCTTCCTCTACGAGCATTTCGGCGACATCTGCGACATCATGCGCAAGTACGACGTCTCGTTCTCGCTGGGCGACGGCCTGCGGCCCGGCAGCAATGCCGATGCCAACGACGCCGCGCAGTTTGCCGAGCTGGAAACGCTGGGCGAGCTCACCAAGGTGGCCTGGGACAAGGGCTGCCAGGTCATGATCGAGGGGCCGGGCCATGTGCCCATGCACAAGATCAAGGCCAACATGGACAAGCAGCTCAGGGAGTGCGGCGAGGCGCCGTTCTACACTCTGGGACCGCTCGTGACCGACATCGCGCCGGGCTACGACCACATCACCTCGGGCATCGGCGCGGCGATGATCGGCTGGTTCGGCACGGCGATGCTCTGCTACGTCACGCCGAAGGAGCATCTCGGCCTGCCGGACCGCGACGACGTGAAGGTGGGGGTCGTCACCTACAAGATCGCGGCCCATGCCGCCGATCTCGCCAAGGGCCATCCTGCCGCGCGCCTGCGCGACGATGCCCTCAGCAAGGCGCGCTTCGAGTTCCGCTGGCGTGACCAGTTCAACCTGTCGCTGGATCCCGCCACGGCCGAGAAGTTCCACGACGAGACGATGCCCAAGGAAGCCCACAAGACGGCGCACTTCTGCTCGATGTGCGGGCCGAAGTTCTGTTCCATGCGCATCACTCAGGACATCCGCGACTACGCCCGCAAGGGCATGGACGAGATGAGCGAGAAGTTCAAAGCCGGTGGTGGCCAGCTCTACGTCGCGGACAAGGCTGCCGACTGACGCCGCTGCGGCCCCGGGAACGGCCGCCGGCGCCCGCAAGGTGCCGGCGGCTTCACTTTTATTTGAGCCATCTGCCCCGTTCCCGCCCGGCGCGCGCGTCGCTGGAGGCTTTGCGCCGCCTTGCACCCCCGCCTGGGGAAGGGGAGACTTCATCGTCCCCCTCCGTATAGAGTCCAGGAAACTGGCTTGGGATAGATGAGGCGATGAAACGACTGCGGACCCTACTCGGGATCGGCTTGGGGCTTGCCGTGGTCGTGGGAGCTGGCTGGTATCTGACCCGGTCGGGCTCGACCCCGACGCCATCGGGGCCGCCGGGCCGCCCCATGGCCGGGCAGCCCGTGACGGTCGGGCTCGCCACCGTGGCCAAAGGCGATATTCCCATTGTTATCAGCGCCTTGGGTACGGTCACGCCGCTGGCCACCGTGACGGTGAAGTCGCAGATCACCGGCCAGCTCATGGAGGTGGCCTTCACCGAAGGCCAGGCCGTGAAGAAGGGCGACCTTCTCGCCGTCGTCGATCAGCGCCCCTATGAGGTCGCGCTGCAGCAGGCGATCGGTACGCTCGACAAGGACGAGGCGCTTCTGAAGAACGCGCAGCTCGATCTTGCACGATACCAGAGGCTTGTTTCCCAGGATTCGGTGGCCCGGCAGACCTACGATACCCAGGCTTCCCTCGTGCGCCAGTATGAGGCGACGATCGTGACCGATCGCGCCGCCGTCGATGCCGCCAAGCTCAATCTGGTCTACACGCGCATCATTGCTCCGACCGACGGCCGTATCGGATTGCGCCTGGTCGATCCGGGCAACTACGTGACGATGAGCGATTCGACCGGCATCTGCGTCATCACCTTGATGAAGCCGATGTCGGTGGTGTTCAGCATCCCCGAGGATTCGCTGCCGGCGGTGCGCAGGCGCCTGCGCGCCGGGGCGACGCTGCAGGCCACGGCGCTCGACCGCGCGCAGAAGGTCGAACTCGGCGTTGGGCGGCTCGAGACGACCGACAACCAGATCGACACGACCACCGGCACGGTGAAGTTGCGCGCCATGTTCGACAATCCGGACGAGGCGCTGTTCCCCAATCAGTTCGTGAACGTCCGCCTCCTGGTCGACACGGTGAAGGATGCAGTCGTGGTGCCTGTCGCCGCCATCCAGAAGGGGCAGCCGGGAACCTTCGTCTACCGCGTGAAGCCCGACGACACGGTCGAGATCCGCGTGGTCGAGACGGGTGTGAGCGATGGCGAGAGGATCGCCGTGGTCAAGGGGCTCGCCCTCAACGACCAGGTCGTCGTCGACGGCACGGACCGCCTGCGCGCCGGATCCAAGATCCGCCGTCCGCCGCCGGCCGGTGCGCCGGTGGCCGCGGCTCCGCCCGAAGGCGCGGGGCCGCGCGATGCGGGCCGTGACGCCGCCTCGGGCCAGAGGCGCGGCGCCGGGCGTCCCGCCCAGTCCAGCAACTAGCCTCCTTCGCGCGACATGAACCCGTCGCGGATCTTCATCGAGCGGCCGGTCGGCACCTCGCTGCTGATGGTCGCGATCATGCTGGTCGGCATGATCGCCTACCGCTTCCTGCCGCTGGCGGCGCTCCCCCAGGTGGACTATCCGACCATCCGCGTGCTGACGCTCTATCCGGGCGCCGGCCCCGAGGTGATGACGTCGTCCGTCACGGCGCCGCTCGAGCGCCAGTTCGGGCAGATGCCGGGGCTGAACCAGATGACGTCCACCAGCTCGGCGGGCGCATCGGCGATCACGCTGCAGTTCGACCTCTCGCTCGGCATCGACATCGCCGAGCAGCAGGTCCAGGCGGCGATCAACGCCGCCGGCAACCTCCTGCCGGCGGATCTTCCGGCGCCGCCCATCTACGCCAAGGTCAATCCCGCCGACGCGCCGATCCTGACGCTGGCGGTGACGTCCAGGACCGAGCCGCTGACCAAGGTCTACGACCTCGTCGACGTGCGGCTCGGACAGAAGATCTCGCAGGTGCCCGGCGTCGGCCTCGTCAGCCTTGGCGGTGGCCAGAAGCCCGGCTACCGCATCCGCGCCAACCCGACGGCGCTCGCCGCCTATGGCCTCAATGTCGACGATCTGCGCACGACCGTCACCAATGCGAACGTGAACACGCCCAAGGGCAACTTCGATGGTCCGACGCGCAACTACACGATCAACGCCAACGATCAGATCACCGACCCGAACGTCTTCAACAACGTCATCGTCGCCTACCGCAACGGCGCGCCGGTGCGTCTGTCGGACGTGGCGACGGTGGAGAGCGCCCAGGAGAACGACCGGCTGATCGCCTGGGCCAACACCACGCAGGCAGTGATCATCGACGTGCAGCGCCAGCCCGGCGCCAACGTCATCGCGGTCGTGGACAGCATCAAGGCCCTGCTGCCCCAGCTGCAATCGACCCTGCCGAGCTCGATCGACGTGTCGATCCTGACCGACCGCACGCTCACCATCCGCGCCTCGGTGCGCGACGTGCAGATCGAGCTCTCCTTCGCGGTCCTGCTGGTGGTCGGGGTCATCTTCGTGTTCCTCGGCGACTGGCGTGCCACCATCATCCCGAGCCTCTCGGTGCCGCTGTCGCTGGTCGGCACGCTCGCCGTCATGTATCTGGCGGGCTTCTCGCTCAACAACCTGTCGATCATGGCGCTGACCATCGCCACTGGCTTCGTGGTCGACGACGCGATCGTCATGATCGAGAACATCGCCCGTTACATCGAGGAGGGCGAGGGGCCGGTCGCGGCGGCGCTGAAGGGCTCCAAGCAGATCGCCTTCACCATTGTCTCGCTCACGGTGTCGCTGATCGCGGTGCTGATCCCGCTGCTTTTCATGGGCGACGTCGTCGGTCGCCTGTTCAGCGAGTTCGCGGTCACGCTCTCCGTCACGATCCTGATCTCGGCGGTGGTCTCGCTCACGCTCGTGCCGATGATGTGTGCGCAGCTCCTGCGTCCGCGCGACGTGGCGCAGGAGCGCCCGATCGAGCGCTCCGGGCCGGACGGCGCCACGACGGTCGAGAAGCATCCGGATGCGCAGGCCTTCGGTGCGGGGTGGTTCGGCCGCCTCGTCGACCTCTACGATCGCGGCCTGGCCACCGTCTTTCGCCACCAGACGCTGACGCTGCTCGCCGCGGTGGCGACGGTGGTGCTCACCGTCGTGCTCTACGTCGTCATTCCCAAGGGCTTCTTCCCGGTTCAGGACAACGGCCTGATCCAGGCGGTGACCGAAGCGTCGCAGACCATCTCCTTCGATGCCATGCGCGACCGCCAGCGGGCGTTGGCCGAGGTGATCCTGCGCGATCCCGACGTCGAGAGTCTGAGTTCCTTCGTCGGCGTCGACGGCACCAATGCCACGCTCAATTCGGGGCGGATGCTGATCAACCTCAAGGCCCGCGATTCCCGGTCACTGACCGCGAGTCAGGTCATCCGGCGCCTGTTGACCGAGACCGCCGCGGTCGAGGGAATCCGGCTCTTCATGCAGCCGGCGCAGGACCTGACGATCGATTCGACGGTCAGCCGCACGCAATACCAGTTCGTGCTCGAGAGTCCCAACCAGAAGGACTTCGACATCTGGGTGCCGCGCCTGGTGTCGCGGCTGGCCGAAATCCCCGAGATCGTCGACGTGACCAGCGAGCTCCAGAATCAGGGGCTCGCCATGTACATCAAGATCGACCGTGACGCCGCTGCGCGCTTCGGCATCACCGCGGCCACGGTCGACAACCTCCTGTACGATTCCTTCGGCCAGCGCATCGTCTCCACCGTCTACACCCAGTCCAACCAGTACCGCGTGATCTACGAGCTCGAGCCGTCCATGGCCCGCACGCTCGACGCACTGAACAACCTCTACCTTCCGGGCTCCAGTTCCACCAAGCAGGTGCCGCTGTCGGCGATCGCCACCTTCGAGGAGCGGACGGCGCCGCTGCGCCAGGACCGGCTGAGCCAGTTCCCCGCCACCACGATCTCCTTCAACCTGGCGCCGGGTGCCTCGCTGGGGGCTGCCGTCGAGGCCATCACGGCGGCGCAGAAGGAGATCGGCATGCCGCGCTCGATCTCGACGCACTTCCAGGGCGCGGCGCTTGCCTTCCAGAAGGCGCTTTCCAGTCAGCTCCTGCTGATCCTGGCCGCCATCGTCACCGTCTACATCGTGCTGGGCGTGCTCTACGAGAGCTACATCCATCCCGTCACGATCCTCTCCACGCTGCCTTCGGCAGGCATCGGGGCGCTGCTGGCGCTGATGATTGCGGGTGACGACCTCAGCGTCGTCGCCATCATCGGCATCGTGCTGCTGATCGGCATCGTCAAGAAGAACGCGATCATGATGATCGACTTCGCGCTCGACGCCGAGCGCAACGAGGGCAAGGCGCCGCGGGAGGCCATCCACCAGGCCTGCCTGCTGCGCTTCCGGCCGATCCTGATGACGACGATCGCGGCGCTGGTGGGCGCGTTGCCGCTGATGCTGGGCAGCGGCACGGGCTCTGAGCTGCGTCATCCGCTCGGCCTCACCATTGTCGGCGGCCTCATTGTCAGCCAGCTGCTGACCCTCTTCACGACGCCGGTCATCTACCTTGCCTTCGATCGCGTCGGCCGGCGCCTGCGCGGTGCGCCGCTCGACACACCGGCCTATCCGCTCGCGCCGCGCAGCGGGCCGGACCCGACGGAGCTGCCCGGAGGCTTCCAGCCGTGAACCTCTCGGCTGTCTTCATCGCGCGGCCGGTCGCCACGACCCTGTTGACGATCGGCATCCTGCTGGCGGGCATGATGGGCTTCGCCGCCCTGCCCGTGTCGCCGCTGCCGAAGGTCGAGTTCCCGACCATCCAGGTCCAGGCGCAGCTTCCCGGCGCCTCGCCGGACACGGTTGCCACCAGCCTGACGACGCCGCTCGAACGGCGGCTCGGCGCGATCGCCGGCGTCACCGAGATCACCTCGATGAGCACGGTCGGCAACTCGCGCATCACGCTGCAGTTCGACCTGTCGCGCGACATCGACGGTGCGGCGCGCGACGTGCAGGCGGCGATCAACGCCGCGCGCGCCGACATGCCGGCCAACCTCAAGACCAATCCGGTCTATCGCAAGATCAATCCGGCCGACGCGCCCGTGATGATCCTGGCGCTCACCTCCGACACCCTGCCGCAGGGCAAGCTCTACGATGCGGCCTCGAACATCCTGCAGCAGAAGCTGAGCCAGGTGACCGGCATCGGCCAGGTCTCGCTGGGCGGCAGCTCGCTGCCGGCCGTGCGGGTGGAGCTCAATCCCGACTCGCTCGCCAAATACCGGATCGGCCTCGAGAGCGTGCGCGCGGCGCTGGCGGCGGCCAATGCGAACGCGCCCAAGGGGGCCATCGAAGTCGGCAGCCGCCGCTATCAGATCTATACCAACGACCAGTCGCGCCTCGCCGAGGACTATCGCGACCTGGTCATCGCGTGGCGCAACAATGCGCCGGTGCGCCTGTCGGACGTGGCGGATGTCGAGGATTCCGTCGAGGATCTGCGCAACGAAGGCCAGGCCAACGGCAAGCGGTCGGTGCTGGTCATTCTCTACCTGCAGCCCAACGCCAACATCATTGCGACGGTCGACCAGGTGAAGCAGGTGCTGCCCGAACTGCAGGCGGCGCTGCCACCCGAAATCGACGTCACGCTGGCCTCCGACCGCACCACCACCATTCGCGCCTCGTTGAAGGAAGTCGAGTGGGCGCTGTCGCTCAGCGTCATTCTCGTGGTGCTGGTGACCTTCGCCTTCCTGCGCTCGGCGCGCGCGGCGCTCGTGCCGTCGGTGGCGGTCCCGGTGTCCCTCGTCGGCACCTTCGGCGTCATGTACCTGATGGGGTTCAGCCTCAACAACCTGTCGCTGATGGCCATGACGATCGCCGCCGGCTTCGTCGTCGATGACGCCATCATCGTGCTGGAGAACATCTCGCGACACATCGAGGAGGGCATGCCGCGCAGGGAGGCGGCGCTGCGTGGGGCTCGCGAGGTGGGCTTCACCGTGGTGTCGATGAGCCTGTCCCTGGTCGCCGTCTTCATTCCCATCCTGCTGATGGGCGGCATCGTCGGCCGCCTGTTCCGTGAATTCGCCGTCACGCTCACCATCGCCATCGGCATCTCGATGGTCGTCTCGCTCACGACCAGCCCGATGATGTGTGCCTACGTGCTGCGCGGGCCGGTCGGAAGCGGGTCAGGCGAGAGTGGGTCGGCGCGACCGCCGGGCTGGTTTGCCCGTGCCAGCGAGTCCGTCTTCGCTCGGATCCAGAACTTCTACGGCCGTACGCTCGGCTGGGTGTTGCGCCATCCCGGCGTCACCATCCTCGTCTTCCTGGGGACGGTCGTCCTGAACATCTTCCTCTATGTCGAAGTGCCCAAGGGCTTCTTCCCGCAGCAGGATACCGGGCGCATCATCGGCGGAATCCGCGCCGACCAGAGCATTTCGTTCCAGGCGATGCGGCGCAAGTTCCGGCAGTTCGTGGCCATCGTACGCTCCGATCCTGCGATCGAGAACGTGGTGGGCTTCACGGGCGGCTTCCAGACCAATTCCGGGTTCCTGTTCGCAAGCCTCAAGCCGCGCGCCGAGCGCGACGTCTCTGCCGACCAGGTGATCGCCCGCCTGCGGGGACGACTCGCCCAGGTCCCCGGTGCCAGCCTGTTCATGCAGGCGGTGCAGGATATCCGCGTCGGCGGCCGCCAGGGCAACTCGCAGTTCCAGTTCACGCTGCAGTCGGATTCCCTGGCCGATCTCTATGTCTGGGGGCCCAGGCTGGTGGCGGCCCTGCAGCGGGACAACTCGGTCATCACGGATATCGACTCCGACCAGCAGCAGCACGGCTTGCAGGTCGACCTCACCATCGACCGCGATGCCGCGAGCCGGCTCGGGGTCAGCACCAGCTCGATCTCGGCGACGCTCTACGACGCCTTCGGGCAGAGGCAGGTCTCGACCATCTACAACGCGCTGAACCAGTATCACGTGGTGATGGAGGTCGCGCCGCAGTACTGGCAGAGCCCCAAGACGCTCGACCAGATCTATGTCAGCACGAGCGGCGGCTCGATCAGCGGATCGACGGCGACCCAGGCCATCGTCTCGACTTCGCCGACCGTGTCGTCGAACTCGGGCAATACCGGCTCCGTGACGAGCCTCACGAACGCCGCGACGGCGCTCGATCCGAGCCAGGCGGTACGCAACCAGCTCACCAACCAGATTGCCGTCACCGGGCGCAGCTCGGCGTCGACGGCGGCGGCCGTCAGCACCTCGCCCGAGACCATGATCCCGCTCTCGGCGGTCACGAACTATGCCTTCGACACCACGCCGCTCGGCGTCAACCACCAGGGGTTGTTCGTGGCGACCACGATCTCCTTCAATCTCGCGCTCAACAAGACGCTGAGCGACGCCGTCGTCTACGTGAACCGGACCATGAGCGAGATCGGCGTGCCCGCCACGATCCATGGCTCGTTCCAGGGGACTGCGCGGGCGTTCCAGCAGTCGCTCGACAGCCAGCTCGTGATCGTGCTGTTTGCGCTGGCGGCGATCTACATCGTGCTGGGCATACTGTACGAGAGCTACATCCACCCGCTCACGATCCTCTCCACCCTGCCCTCGGCCGGCATCGGCGCGCTGCTGGCGCTGATGGTCTTCCACGTGGAATTCAGCATCATCGCCATGATCGGCGTGTTGCTGCTGATCGGCATCGTGAAGAAGAACGCGATCATGATGATCGACGTCGCGCTCGATCGGGAGCGCAACCAGGCTCTCGAGCCGCGGCAGGCGATCTACGAGGCTTGCCTGCTGCGCCTGCGGCCGATCCTGATGACGACCATGGCGGCGATGCTCGGTGCCCTGCCCCTGGCCCTGAATTTCGGCGATGGCGCCGAGCTGCGCCGGCCGCTTGGCCTTTCCATCATCGGCGGCCTTCTGGTCAGCCAGGTGCTGACGCTCTACACCACGCCAGTGATCTACCTCTATCTCGACCGCTTCCGGCGGCGCGGCCGCGATCCGCAGAGCCGGATCGCCCGCGCGATGGGCGGGTTCGAGGCTCGCGCATGAAGATACGGACTGTTGCTCTTCTCGCCGTGATCCTTCCCACGGCGGCCTGTTCCGTCGGCCCCGACTATCATCGGCCGCCGCCGGCGACGGACCCGACTCCCGCCTACAAGGAGATCGACGGCGTCACCTTCCGGCCGGCCCTGCCGCGCGACGCGATTGATCGCGGTCCATGGTGGACGATCTACACGGACACGACTCTTGATCGCCTGATGGCCCAGGTGGATGTCTCCAACCAGACCCTGAAGGAGAACGAGGCAGCCTATCGCCAAGCGGTGGCCCTGATCCGGCAGAACCAGGCGTCGTACTTCCCGACTTTCGCCTATAGTGGTGCCCTGCAGAAGAGCAGCTCGAGCAGCAGCAGCACGAGTTCGGGAACAACCGTCATCACCGGTTCGAACAACGGATCGATCGGTCAGTTCTCCTTCGGCGGTACCTTGACCTGGGAGATCGACGTGTGGGGCCGTATCCGCCGCACGGTCGAGGAATATGCCGCCGCCGCGCAGGCAAGCGCCGCGGATCTCGCTGCGGCGCGCTTGTCGACGCAGTCGAGCCTCGCGACGAGCTACTTCTCCCTGCGTATTTCCGATGATCGCCGGGATCTCTATCGCCGCTCGGTCGATGCCTATGCCCGCGCGCTGGAGATCGTGCGCAACCAGATGAATGCCGGTACGGCGTCGCGTCTCGATCTGGCGCAGGCTCAGACCCAGCTCGAGCAGACGCGTGCCCTCTACGCCGCGGAAGGGGCGAATCGCGCCCAGTTCGAGCACGCGATCGCCGCTCTCGTTGGCAAGATGCCGGCCGAGGTGTCGATCGCCTCGGCGCCGTCGCCTGCCACCGTGCCGACGCTTGATGCCGGTGCGCCTTCGGCCTTGCTGGAACGCCGGCCCGACATCGCCTCGGCCGAGCGTCAGATGCAGTCGGCGAACGCGCAGATCGGCGTGGCGCAGGCGGGCTACTATCCCGACTTCACTTTCAGCGCGAGCATCACGTTCCTGAGCGGCATGCTCGCCAACCTGCTGCAGGCCGGTCCCGCGACTTGGGCCGTCGGCCCGCAGTTGGCCGGTACGGCGTTCGAGGGCGGGGCCATCTCGGCCCAGGTCGAGGGCGCGCGCGCCGCCTACGACAAGACCGTCGCGACCTATCGACAGACCGTCCTGACTGCCTTCCAGCAGGTCGAGGACGCGCTGGCGCAGCAGAACTTCTATGCCGAGCAGGAGGCGATCCAGCGGCGGGCGGTGGCGGCTGCCCGCGATGCCGAGCGGCTGTCGCTCAATCAGTATCAGGCCGGCCTGGTCGCCTATACGACCGTGGTGACCGCGCAGCAGACGGCACTCAGCGCCGAACAGACGTTGATCAACATCCGCCTGAACCGGCTGACCGCCAGCGCCACGCTGGTGACGGCGCTCGGCGGCGGCTGGCGCGAATCCGACCTGCCCGCGTTGATCCCGCCCAGCCCCAAGACCCTGCCAAAACCTTCCCCGGTGAAAAAGGGATGGTGGCCTTTCTAAAGCGCGATGACTTCTGCTTCGGCTGGCGTTCCGGCGCTTCGGCAAGGCGTCCGCATGAAAATGGAACGATCGTGTCGCTTCCGTCGCCAGAAAGACGGCTGCTTTTCCTGATTCGCGACAAAGACAGCAACCGCTGCGTTTGATCCTCCCGGGCGGACCCCCGAATATCGCGGGCGCTCCCGGACGACATTCGAGGCAGGTCCATGCGTTCTCTCCCTTTGCGCCGCTGGTCGACGGCCGCCACCGGTTCGTGTGTGCGGCATCGCTGACGATCGATGCCGAGCCACCACGCTTCACGCCGACAAAGGAACAAGAGACATGTCTTCCGAACTTTCAACGCACGTCGAGACGCTTTCCCTGCACGCCGGCTGGCGTGCTGATCCGACGACTGGCGCCGTCGCGGTGCCGATCTATCAGACGACCTCCTATCAGTTCCGCGATACCGAGCAGGCGTCGAACCTGTTCGCCCTGAAGGAACTGGGCAACATCTACACCCGCATCGGCAACCCGACGCTCGACGTGCTCGAGCAGCGCGTCGCCGCCCTCGAGGGCGGCGCGGCGGCGCTGGCGTTGGCTTCGGGCCAGGCAGCCTCGGCCTTTGCGCTGCAGAATCTGGCGCGGGCGGGCGACAATGTCGTGAGTTCGACGGATCTTTACGGCGGCACGTGGAATCTCTTCGCGAACACGCTCAAGGACCAGGGTATCGAGGTCCGCTTCGTCGATCCCGCCGATCCCGAGGCCTTCGCCCGGGCGACCGATTCCCGCACCCGTGCCTACTATGCGGAGACGTTGCCGAATCCCAAGCTCACGGTATTTCCGATCAAGGAAGTCGCGGAAATCGGCCGGCCGCTCGGTATTCCACTGATCGTCGACAACACTGCCGCGCCGATCCTGTCGCGACCGCTCGATCACGGTGCCGCCATCGTGGTCTATTCCAGCACCAAGTATCTCGGCGGCCATGGCAACTCGATCGGCGGGCTGATCGTCGACGGTGGGCGTTTCGACTGGGCCGCCCACCCGGCACGCCAGCCGGCCCTGAACACGCCTGACCCGAGCTACCATGGCGCGGTCTGGATCGAGGCGGTGAAGCCGATCGGTCCCGTCGCCTACATCATCAAGGCGAGGACGACGCTGCTGCGCGACCTTGGCGCGGCGCAGTCGCCGTTCAATGCCTTTCTGACGCTGCAAGGCATCGAGACCCTGCCATTGCGTATCGAACGGCATTCGAGCAATGCCCAGGCGGTAGCGGATTTCCTGATCAAGCGGCCGGAGGTCGCGCGTGTGATCCATCCGTCGCAACAGACGGGCGAGGCGCGTCGCCGTGCCGATACCTATCTGAAGGGCGGCTACGGCGGGCTCGTGGGTTTCGAGCTGGCGGCCGGTCGTGAGGCCGGGCGCCGCTTCATCGACGCGCTGAAGCTGCTCTACCACGTCGCCAACATCGGCGACGCGCGCAGCCTCGCCATTCATCCGGCGAGCACGACCCACTCCCAGCTCACGGCCGAGGAACAGCAGAAGACCGGTGTGTCCGAGGGCTATGTGCGGCTGTCGGTCGGCATCGAGCATATCGACGACATCATCGCCGACCTTTCGCAGGCGCTGGATGTCGCGGGGACGTTGGCGCGGGCGGCCTGAGCAGGATCCGCTGCGGCGCGCCGCTCGTTCGATCTTCGTGTCACAGCCAAGGGAGGCGCGGCTTGACCTTGCCGCCGGTGCGCAGGCGCTGACCTTCCATTGAGGTTCAGCTCATGCGCCTTCGGGAAGCCGCCCGGCGACTGGGCGCCGGCACGCGCATACGCCGACACGACCGCATGATCCGGGCCGAGGCGCCGAAGCGGCGCATTTCCTGACTGGCGCGGCCGCCTCGTCCGGCCCCTCCCGCGGCGGCAGGCGGGGCGGTAGGCTGCGGTATGGCGGAAGAGACCCGCAAGATCATCCATATCGACATGGACGCCTTCTACGCGTCCGTGGAGCAGCGTGACGATCCCTCGCTGCGCGGCAAGCCGCTTGCGGTCGGCGGCAGCCGGGAACGGGGCGTCGTCATGGCGGCGAGCTACGAGGCGCGCCGGTTCGGCGTGCGTTCGGCCATGCCCTCGACGACGGCACGACGGCTGTGTCCCGACCTCCTGTTCGTGAAGCCGCGCTTCGATGTCTACAAGGAGGTCTCGCGCCAGATCCGGGCCATCTTCCTCGACTACACGCCGCTGGTCGAACCGTTGTCGCTCGACGAGGCCTATCTCGACGTGACGACCAATCTCAAGAACATGCCGCTCGCCTCCGAGATCGCGCAGGAGATCCGGGCCCGAATCTTGGAGGAGACCGGTCTCACGGCCTCGGCAGGGATCTCCTACAACAAGTTCCTGGCCAAGCTTGCGTCGGACCATCGCAAGCCCAACGGCCAGTTCGTCATCCGGCCGGAGAAGGGGCCCGCCTTCGTCGAAGGCCTGCCGGTGGGAAAATTCCACGGCGTCGGGCCGGCGACGGAGGCGAAGATGAAGCGGCTCGGCATCCATACCGGCGCCGACCTCAAGGCCCAGTCGTTGGACTTCCTGCAGCACTATTTCGGCAAGGCGGGCGCCCACTACTACGCCATTGCACGCGGGCAGGACGAGCGGCGGGTCGTGCCCGACCGGCCGCGCAAGTCGATCGGCTCGGAGACGACCTTCGCCCAGGACCTCGGCCGGCCGATCGAGATCGAGGAGGGCGTGCTGTCGGTGCTGGACGATGTCTGGAGCTACTGCGAGCGCACCGGCACGGCCGGGCGCACCGTGACGGTGAAGATCAAATATGCCGACTTCCAGATCGTCACCCGCAGCCGCACCCTGCCGCTGCCGGTGCAGAGCCGGGCCGATCTCGAGCGGGCCAGCGTCGAACTGGTGCGGACGATCTTTCCGCTGCAGAAGAAGGTGCGGCTGCTCGGCGTTTCCCTGTCGAATATTGCTGCGCGGACGGAGCAGGCTCCGCCACAATTGACTTTGGGACTCTAGCGCCGGGAGGGGACGATCCTCGGACGATGATCGACAAGCTCGAATACCTGCTGGCGTTGGCGCGCGAACGCAATTTCAGCAAGGCCGCCGAACAGTGCGGCGTGACCCAGCCGACCTTTTCCGCCGGTATCAAGCAGCTCGAGGATACGCTCGGCGTCATGCTGGTGCAGCGCACCTCGCGATTCCTGGGCTTCACGCTCGAAGGCGAACGCGTGCTCGACTGGGCGCGCAGCATCGTCGCCGACACCCGCGCCATGCGCCAGGAAGTGCGGACGCTTAAGAAAGGCCTGAGCGGCCATCTCAAGATCGCTGCCATTCCCACGGCGCTGGCGATGGTCTCGACGCTCACCACGCCCTATCGCGCCCATCATCCGAACGTGAAGTTCACCATCCTGTCGCGGACCTCGATCGAGGTGCTGTCGATGCTGGAGAATCTCGAGGTCGATGCCGGCCTGACCTATATCGACAACGAGCCGCTGGGGCGTATGCGGGCCGTGCCGCTTTACATGGAGCAGTACCGGCTGTTGACATCGGCCGATAGCCCGCTCGGCGATCATGATCGTGTGACCTGGGCGGAGGTCGCGAAGATCCCGCTGTGCCTTCTGACGCCGGACATGCAGAACCGCCGCATCATCGATCAGCTTTTGTATGCAGCCGGCGGCGCCCTGGAGCCCACGCTCGAATCCAATTCGATGATCGTGCTCTTCTCCCATGTCCGTACCGGACGCTGGGCGAGCGTGATGCCGGAGAAGCTGGCCGAGACGTTGGGCCTTACCGAACGCCTGCGCTCGATTCCCATCATCGAACCCGAGGCCGTGCATCAGATCGGCCTCGTGGTCCCGCCGCGGGAACCGATGACATCCCTGGTCTCAGCGCTCGTGGCGGAGGCGCGGGCGGTCGCCCGGGAAATGGCGAAGAAGATATAGTGGTTTGTTCATTCCGTTGGCCACTATTAGTAGTATTAAATAATAGTTTTCTTATGGCCTAGTCGGCGATTTCAATAGATTTGTTCTATTGCAGCATGTCACCGCTTTATTGAGTAATGGCCGCCTAGCGTTGATCCTTATTCGAAATTGGAGAAACGCTCATGCCGGCGTGGGACGAAGCGCAGGCCACCGACATCATCCGTCGCCATGATGGGCGCGAAGGCGCCCTGTTGCCGATCCTGCACGATGTGCAGGCAGCGTTCGGTTGTGTCCCGGCCGAGGCCGTGCCGTTCATTGCGCAGGCGCTGAATCTCAGCCGCGCCGAGGTGCATGGCGTCGTCTCGTTCTATCACGACTTCCGCGACCATCCGCCGGGCCGGCATGTGCTGAAGCTCTGCCGGGCCGAGGCTTGCCAGTCGATGAACGGCGAGGCATTGGCCGAGCGCATCCTGAGGCACTTCGGACTGGAGTGGGGAGGCACCACGCCCGACGGCCGGCTCACCATCGAAGCCACCTATTGCCTCGGCCTGTGCGCCTGTGCGCCCTCTGCCATGCTGGACGGCGAGCCGATGGCGAGGCTCGACGACACGTCGATCGCGTCGATCGCGCTGGAGGCAGGTCGATGACGACGCGCGTCTTCGTGCCCCTCGATGCGGCGGCCCGCGCCGTAGGCGCCGACCGTGTCGCCTCGGCGCTCGAGGCCGAGGCGAAGCGTCTCGGGCGCGTGATCGAGATCGTACGCACGGGCTCGCGCGGCCTGTTCTGGCTCGAGCCGATGGTCGAGGTCGAAACCCCTTCCGGCCG
>JAFEFG010000049.1 GCA_018240685.1 Pseudomonadota bacterium
CGCGTCAAGGAGGCGGGCCTCCCCTACATCGTCGTGCTGACCGATCCGACGACGGGCGGCGTCTCCGCTTCGTTCGCCATGCTGGGCGACGTGCATATCGCGGAGCCCGACGCCATCATCGGCTTCGCCGGCCCGCGCGTGATCCAGGACACGATCCGCCAGGAGTTGCCGCCCGGCTTCCAGCGCTCCGAATATCTGCTGGAGCACGGCATGGTCGATGCCGTCGTCCATCGCCACAAGATACGCGAGACGCTGATCCGGCTCGTCACGCTGCTGATGGATCCCCTGGTCGTGGAGAGCCGCAGCCTCGCCGTCGCGGGCGGTTGAGCGCATCCCACCGGAGCGCAAGGTGATCGATCCGATCCTGGAACGCGTGATGCGGCTGCATCCGCGGTCGATCGACCTCGGCCTCGAGCGCATCGAACGTCTGCTGGCGGCGCTGGGCGCGCCGCAACGCAAGTTGCCGCCGATCGTCCATGTCGCCGGCACCAACGGCAAGGGCTCGCTGGTTGCTTACCTGCGCGCCATGGCCGAGGCCGCGGGCTATCGCGTGCATGTCTACACCTCGCCTCATCTGGTGCGCTTCAATGAGCGCATCCGCATCGCCGGCCGGCTGATCGGCGACGACGAGCTCGACGCGGTGCTGGCCGATTGCGAACGCGCGAACGAAGAGAAGCCGATCACCTTCTTCGAGATCACCACAGCCGCGGCCTATCTCGCTTTCTCGCGGGTGCCCGCGGACCTGGCGGTGATCGAGGTCGGTCTGGGCGGCCGCTACGACGCCACCAACGTCATCGATCCCGCCCTGTCGGTCATCACGCCGATCGGCTACGACCATACGGGCTTCCTGGGCGAGAAGCTCGAGGGCATCGCGGGCGAGAAGGCCGGCATCATCAAGAAGGCGGTACCGGCCGTGATCGGGCGCCAGCGCGAGGTGAGCGCCAAGGTCATTGCCGCCGAAGCCGCGTCGCTCGCCGCGCCGCTCTTCCGCCTGGGGCATGAGTGGCAGGTCACTCCGACCGCTTCCGGCTTCCGCTACGAGAGCGACTGGCAGCACCTCGACCTGCCGGCCCCGGCCCTGGTGGGCGCGCACCAGCTCGACAACGCGGCCACGGCGGTGGCCTGCGTCGAGCGCCTCCGGGCCGCCGGTTTCCGCATCGACGACGGCGCGATCACCAAGGGGCTGGCGACGGTCGACTGGCCGGCGCGGCTGCAGAGGCTCACGCATGGACCTTTGGTCGAGGCGCTGCCGCCCGGCTGCGAGCTATGGCTGGACGGGGGCCACAACGAGGATTGCGGGCTGGCGCTCGCGCGCATGGCTGCCGACTGGGCCCGGGAACCGGCGCCGCTGCCGCTCTATCTCGTCTTCGGCATGCTGACCAGCAAGGATGCGGCGGGCTTTCTGCGGCCGCTGGCGCGTCATGCCACGGGCGCCCGCACCGTGCCGTTCCCGGAGGGCCATAGCGCCTACACCCCGCAGGAGGCCTGTGCCAAGGCTGCCGAAGTCGGCCTCGATTGCGCGCCTGCAAACGACATCGGCGCGGCGCTGGAAGACCTCCTGGCCACCCAGCCCGCGCCGATGCGCATTCTTATCTGTGGATCGCTCTACCTCGCCGGCTCCGTCCTGGAGCGCAACGGCTAGCGCGCCTGCCGCCTTCAGCTGACGACGGTGTTGATCCAGCTCACCAGCTTCTGCTTCGGCTCGGCGCCGATCTTGGTCGCGGCGACCTGGCCGTTCTTGAACAGCAGCAGGGTCGGGATCGAGCGCACGCCGTAGCGCGTCGGCGCCATCGGGTTCTCGTCGATATTGACCTTCACGATCTTGAGCTTGCCGTCCATGTCCTTGGCGATCTCCTCGAGCGAGGGACCGATCATGCGGCAGGGGCCGCACCACTCGGCCCAGAAGTCGACCAGGACCGGCTTGTCGGATTTCAGGACTTCCTCTTCGAAGGAGGCATCGGTCGCTTTAACGGTCATTGTGAGGTCTCCTGAAGACAAATAAGGCCGGTCGATCGACCGGCGCCGCCCTTGACGCAAAGCTAGGAACAGGCTCCGGCCAAGTCAAGATGCCGTGGCATAAGGCATTGATTTATCAAGGATTCCTGCGTCCAGTTCCATCAGGCGCGGGGCCGAGGTCCAGAGCAGGAAAGCCCGTACCGGCCGACCGGGATAGATTTCGCCCAGAAGGGCGCGATAGAGGGCGAGCTGGCGGCGGTAGGCGAGCGGGATGCCAGCCGCGTCGACCGGCGGCGGCCGGTTGGTCTTGTAGTCCACGATCAGCACTTCCCGGTCGGAAAGGGCGAGGCGGTCGATCTGGCCGCTGACCGTGAAGGTCCCGCGCGCCGTTCGCACGGTGCCAATCAGGGGCACTTCCGCCCGCGACTCCGGCGCGAACAGCGCAGCGTATTCGGGCGCCTCGGTCACGGCCAGAGCCTCGGCCGCCCACTGCTCGATCTCCTCGCGCTGCAGCGCATGCGCCGGCTGGGCGAGGAAGCGCCGGGCGGCCTCGGCGCGTTCGGCCGGCGGCAGCGCCGGCAGATGGCACAGCAACTCGTGCAGCAGCCGGCCGCGCTTCCAGCGGTTCGAATCGTCGGCGCTCAACGGGCTGAAGGCGCGCGGCTCGGCCGCCTGCTCGTCGGGGAGGGGCTGCGAGGGCGCCAGCGGCGTCGGCGGGTCGGGCTCGGCAGGCGCAGGCTTGTCGAGCCACGCCGCTGGAGCGGCGGTCTGCGGCAGGGCCAGCTCCCGCTGCTCGGGAATGGTGATGCGGCCTTCGTTCACCAGTTCGAAGCCGTCGCCCGACCAGCCTTCCTCGCGCAGAAGGGGGGAGAAGTCGAAGACCCTGGCCGTCGCGCGTCGGCGCCTGTCATGGGCGTCGCTCTCCGCGCTGGCCGCGAGACCCGCCGCGATGCGGTCGTACCAGCAGCCGGTATCCTGCTTGCGGGCGCCGATCCAGCCGCCGACGTAAAGCCGGTCCTCGGCGCGCGTCATTGCGACATAGAGCAGGCGGTTCTGTTCCTCGAGCGCCCGTTCGCGCGCTTCGGCGCGCCAGGCGCGGGCCGCTTCGTTGGCGTCGTCGGCGCGCGGCAGCCAGAGGCGCGTCTCGCCGTCGGCGCCAGCCAGCAGCCGTTCGCCGTCGCGCGGCACGCGCGTGGTGTCGGGCAGGTAGACGATCGGCGCCTGTAGTCCCTTGGAGGCGTGCACCGTGAGGATACGCACCTCCTGGCGGCGGTTGGCGTCGAGGTCGCGCTTGATCTCGCCGCCGCCAGCCTCGAACCAGCGCAGGAATCCCTGCAGCGAACTCGTCTCGACGCGCTGGTACTGCAGCGCACGCGCCAGCAATTCGTCGATCGGATCAGAGGCCTCGCGGCCCAGCCGCTCCAGCAGCCGTCGGCGGCCGCCCTCAGGACCGAGCGCCTGGGCGAAGAAATCGAATGGCGTGGTGAGATCGGCGCGGGCGAGCCAGGCCGAAAGCCGCGCATGCGCCTCGGCGAGGGCAGGATCGACCGCGCGCTCGCGCAGGGCCCGCCACAGCGTGCCGGTGCGCTTCCAGGCGAGGCTGAAGAGCTGCTCCTCGTCGAGGCCGATCAGCGGGGACTTCAGCAGGCAGGCGAGGTTCAGGTCGTCCTGCGGTAGCAGGACGAAGCGCGCCATCGCCATCAGGTCCTGGATGGCCAGCTCCTCGGCGAGATTCAGCCGGTCGACGCCCGCAACCTCGATCTGCTCGCGCTTGAGCGCGCGCACGAGCGCATTGACGAACTCGTTGCGCCGCCGGACCAGCACCATGAAATGGCCGGGATGCAGCAGCTCGCCGCCCTTCCTGTCGGAGCGGGCGCGCCGCTCCGTGCCGATCAGGCTCTTGGCGTGGGCCGCGATCAGATCCGCGAGCCGCTGGTGCGGCGGCTGCGCGGCGCCGCCCGCCGGCTCGATCTGCGTCGGATCCGTTTCCGCCTTGATGGCTGCGACCAGCGGCCAGAGCTCGACCCGGCCGGGATCGGTCTTGCGGCTCGGCAGATGCTCGACCTCGCCGGCCGGCGCCACACCGCGTGCCGCCTGCGGCTGGTCGAACACCCAGTCGACGGCGTCGAGCACGGCCGGCGTCGAGCGGAAGGAGACGTTGAGGTCGACCGATTCGAACCCCTTGCGGGCAAGCCGGCTCTTCTCCTCGAACCACTGCCGCATCTCCGCGAGCTTGCGCGGATCGGCGCGCTGGAAGCCGAAGATCGACTGCTTGGTGTCGCCGACGGCGAAGATCGTGCGCTCGCGGTCGCCGGCGCCGCTTTCGCCGGCGAAGAATTCCTCGGTGAGGCGGCGGATCACCTCCCATTGGTCGGGGTTGGTGTCCTGCGCCTCGTCGACCAGCACGTGATCGATGCCGCCGTCGAGCTTGTAGAGGACCCAGGCCGCGCTCTCCGCCGATTCGAGCAGGCGCCTCGTGGCCACGATCAGGTCGTCGTAGTCGAGCACCGCGCGACGGCGCTTGGCCGCGGCATAGCGTTCGGTGATGTCGAGGCCGAGCCGCAGCAGCGCCAGCGTCAGCTCGACCAGCGCGCAGCCTTTTGCATGGTTCAGCGCCTCGCCGAGCCGTGCGGCCTCCGCTTCGAGGATCTCGACCAGGCCCGGAAGCGCCGCGATCGCCGCCTTGGTCGCGAGCCGTGAGCGCACTTCGCCTGCCGCGGTAAAGAAAGCGGTCGAATATCCGGAGAGCCCTGCGGCGCGGGCCTCGCCGGCATCGAGCCAGGCCGCGATGATGGCGCCGCGCTCGGCGTCCTGCTTGCCGCCTTTGGAGAGGGCCTTGGCCGCGAGTCGCAATGCCGTCTCGTCGGGACGACTGTCGATCGGCCTGTCGCATTTCACGTGCTTGGCCAGCCGGCGGCCGAGTTTCTTGAGGCCGGCCTCGTTGCCGATCCGCGCCAGCAGCCAGGCCCGTTCGGCCAGGAGCTTGGTCATCAGCTCCGCGTACTCGGCGATGGAGACGCGGCCGGCGACGGCGGCCAGCGCCTCGCGCAGCGCGGCCGGCGCATCGGGGTGCGCCAGCGCCTCGATCTGCGCGTCCTGTGCCTGGCGCAACAGCGTCGAGGCCTCGGCCTCGTCCATCACGTCGAAGCCCGGCGCCACGCCCGCCTCGAGCGGGAAGCGCTTCAGCAATGCCTGGCAGAAGGCATGGATGGTGAGGATGTTGATGCCGCCGGGGGCGTCGAGCACGCGCGCGAACAGCCGGCGGGCCGTGATGCGCTGGCCGGGCTCGGGCTCGCGGTCGATCAGCCGCTCGATCTGCTCGTCGAGCAGCGCGGGGTCGGCCATCGCCCAGCCGCCGAGCTGGCCGGCCAGGCGATTGCGCATCTCGGCCGCCGCCGCCTTGGTGAAGGTGAGGCAGAGGATGCGTTCGGGCCGCACGCCGTCCAGCAGCAGCCGCATCACGCGCTCGGTCAGCACCTTGGTCTTGCCGGTGCCGGCATTGGCCTCGACCCAGGCCGAGCTTCCGGGCGTCGTCGCGATGCGCTGCGCCGTGGTCGCGATCCGGAGCGTGTCGAGCGCCTCGCTCATTCCTCGCCTCCGCCCGCCGTCGACCATTCGGCGACGCGCTCCAGGTGCGCGTAGTCGTTGAAGTAGGGGCCGAACTCGGGCCAGGGCAGCGCGGCATAGGGTGTTGCCGGGTTGGCGAAGTGCTCGGCCATCTTTGCCACCAGCGCCAGCATCGCTGGCACCAGCGCGTCGCTGCCCTTGATCTCCCTGATCGTGCCGCCGTCGCCCAGGCCGTTCGCCTGCCAGTAGGCGAGATGCACCGCGCGCGCCTTGCCCTTGATCCGGGCGAAGCCGCCTTGCTCCGCCATCGCGGCCTCGAGCAGGAGCTGCGGCGCGAACAGCGCTTCGAGCTCCTTGGGCGAGGGCGCGCGGCCGGTCTTGTAGTCGATGATCTCCCAGCCGCCCGGCTCGATCTCGTCGATACGGTCGGCGCGCGCCTCGATGCGCAGCGGCCGGGACGGCGGGCCGACGGTGATCGCCCCGTCGGTCTCGCTGCCGAGCAGTCTCGTGCCGGCGGCGCGCCTCGCATTCTCGGTGGCCACGAACCAGTGCGCCAGGCGCTGGAAGCGCGGCCACCAGAAGGCGCGCTCGGCCGGCGCCGTCATCAGCGCGCCGAGATGATGCTCGCCCAGCGCTTCGAAGCGGGCCAGCGCATCAGGGGGCAGCGCGCCCGAGGGATGTTCCTTCAGGAACTCGTCGAGTGCCCTGTGGAGCGCCGAGCCGCGATCGGCCGCGCCCAGCTCCGCCTCCAGCGGCTCGAGGGCCTGGAGGCCGAGGATGCGCCGCGCATAGAGGCCATAGGGGTCGCGCCGCCATTGCTCGACACCCGATACGGAAAGGCGGGTCGGCCGCGCGTCGAGGGGCGGACGGGGCTCGGGCCGCGGCCGGGGGCGGTAGGCCTGAGGGTCGTCCATCGCCTGCGCCCAGGCGAGATAGCTGTAGCGGCCGCGCTGGATGTATTCCGGCGGCGAGGCGCCGCTCTCGGCCTCGTAGCCGAACAGCGCGTCCAGCCGCGCCAGCCAGCGCGACGGGACGGTCGGTGCGCCGCCCTCGCGCTCGGCGCGCGTCAGCAGCACGCGCTCGGCGGCGAGTGCCGACGCGAAGTCGTGTGCGGAGAGACCGACGCGCCGCTCCGGCTGCGGCAGGCCGAGTGCAGCGCGCATCGGCCGGTTGATCCACGGGCCGGTCTCGACCGACGGCGGCCACGTTCCTTCGTTGAGCCCGCCCAGGATCAGGAGATCGGCCCGCTGCAGTCGCGCCTCGAGCGCTCCCCAGATCGCGAGGCGCGGATGGCGGCCGAAACGCGGCCGCAGCGTTTCGGGGGCGAGCATCGCCGCCAGCAGTGCTGGCCATTCGTCGCCGGCGATCGTACGGCGGCCCTGCCATGCCACGCGCTGTCGCGCCAGGGCATCGGCCAGGGCTTCTCCGGCATCGCCCATCCACAGCGCGTCGGCAGCCGCGACCTTCTCTGCCGCGGCGATGGTCGCGTCGAGCAGGTCGGCCGGCGCGGCATCGCCGGCCATCCGGGCAACGAGGTCTGCCGTTGCCGCCTCGACGCGATCGACGAGATCCGTCACCTGCTGCCGGTCCGCCTCGGTGCTGAGGGGCGTCTCCTGCACGCGGGCGCGCAGGGCGGCGAGGCCGGGCGCCGGTTTCAGCCCGCGCAGGCATTTGCGATCGAGGCGGCGCGCGGCGTCGAGCAGTTCGGCGCGCGTGAGGCCGATGGTGCAGAGCGGGTGCTTCAGGAGTGCCAGCAGATCGACCGGCGCGAAGCCACCGTCGACGGCACCGACCAGCGCGCGCAGCAGCGCCGCCGGCGGCGAATCGGCGAGTGGCAGGCCCGCCGAATCGTCGATGTCGATGGCCCAGCGCCGCAGCTCGGCGGCCACCCGCCGTGCAAGATCGCGATCGGGTGTCATCAGCGCCGCCGTGCGCGTCGGCGTTTCCAGCGTCTCGCGCAAGGCGAGCGCGATCACCAGCGCCTCCTGGTGCGGCGTCGCGCAATCGGCGCGCGTCACATGGTCCAGCGCCGCTGCGGGAGGGCGCGACCAGTGCTCGCTGGTCTCCGCCGGCCGCATCAGCTCGGCGATCAACTGGCGGCGCGCGGCATCGCCCGCCTGCCCGGGCCAGTCGGCGACGGCCTGGCGGTCGATCTTCAGGGCGCCCAGAAGCTCCCTGAGGCCGAACTGCGGATGCGACGGTTCGAGCTGGCCCCAGCTCTCGTCGTCGAGGTCGCGGTCGAGGCCGGGCAGCACCACGGTGCCGTGGGGCAGTCCGGCGATCACCTCCAGCAGTTCGCGCGTGGCCGGTTGAGAGCCGGTCGAGCCGGCCGCGATCACCGGCGTGGTGGGCGGATGCTCGCGCCAGCGCGCCGCCCGGCCGCGGATCGCCTGCGTGCGCCGCGCGATGGCGTCGATCTGGCCGCGCTCGGCGAGCACCTGCGGCCACGCCTTGCCGACGATGGAGAGGAATTCGAGCGTCCGCCGCCAGTGGCTGGCGAAATTGCCCTCGACCAGCGCTTCGAGCTTGTCGAAGGCCACGCCCTCGATGGCGAGTTCGTCGAGCAGGCTGCCGAGCTCGCGCGCGAGCATGAGCGCCTGCGCCGCCGATTGTGCGATCGGCTGGCCCTGGTCGTCCCTGAACGCGGTCACCAGTTCGGCCAGCAGCGCCTCGCGGCCGGCCTGGTCGATCGCCGGCGGCAGGTCGAGAGCGGCGCTGTCACCGGCGGCTTCCGTCCAGTCGCTTTCATCGAGATCACCGAGCGGCGCCATGCGCGGCAGGATCGTCGGCTTGCCGCCGGCTGCGCGCAGGAAGGCCTCGCCGAGCGCGCGCACCGAACGGCGCGTCGGCAGCAGGATCAGGATATCGGCCAGCGCCAGCGGGTCGGCACCCCAATGCGCGAGGATGCCCTGCGCCAGTTCGTCGGCGAAGCGCCGGTCGATGCCGATGCTGAAGACGCCCTTCACCCCAGCACCTTCTCGGCCGCGGCAAGGGCCTGCGGCGTGCCGACATGGAACCAGTCGCCCTCGTGCACGATCCCGTACAGCCGCCCCTGGGCCTCGGCGCGGTTCCAGAGCCTGAGCAGCGAGAAGGCGCCGTCCGGCGACTCCCGGAAGAGCCGTGCGTCGCAGATCGACACGCTGGCGAAGAGCAGCGGCGCCGACGGAGCCTGTCCGCGATGCCGGGCGCGATGGTCGGCTTCGAGGAAATAGTCGCCACGGTCCTTGGCCTCGCGGCCGACCGTCGACTCGAGCGGATGAAGCAGCAGGAGCGCGTCCATGCGCGCGGGATCCCAGGTGGCCGCCATGCGCTCCAACATGGGCGTGGGCCCGTCACGCCACAAGCCGTCGCCGTTCAGTACGAAGAACGGCCCGTCGCCCAGGAGCGGCAGGGCGTTCTTCACGCTGCCGCCGGTCTCCAGCAGCCGGTCCTCGCGGACGATCGTGGCGCGGCCGGCGAGATGGGAGGCGATCTGCTCGCCGAGATGATGCACGTTGACGACGATCCGGCGTACGCCGTGGGCGATCAACCGATCCAGGGAACGATCGAGCATGGACCGGCCGCCGACGGGAATGAGCGGCTTCGGGATGGTGTCGGTGAGCGGCCGCATGCGCTCGCCGCGGCCCGCCGCGAGGATCATCGCGGTCTCGATCATGGGACGCCCACGCGGCGCAGGGGCGGCGGGAGCAGGCGGTCGACCCAGCATCGCAACGGCGCCAGCGCGTCGTGGCGAAGCGCGCGCTCGAACAGGCGCCAGACACGCGGCAGGTGCTGGAGATAGACGGGCTTGCCGTCGCGCTTCCACAGCCGGATGAAGAGGCCGATTACGCGCGCGTGCCGTTGGGCGGCCATCAGCGCGAAGCCGGTTCGGAAATCGGCTCCGTCGAGACCGGTCTGCGCGATATAGCGGGCGAGGCAGGCCTCGTGGACCGAGGGCAGCACGTCGCGGCGCGCATCCTCGATCAGGGAGACGAGGTCGTAGGAGGGATGGCCGCGCTGCGCATCCTGGAAGTCGAGCAGGCCGCAGGCCTTCACGCCCGGCCGGTCGGGCAGCCACAGGAGGTTGTCCTTGTGGTAGTCGCGCAGCAGCAAGGCCGGCGCCAGGGGTGGCAAGGCCGCGAGGCAGGCCCGCCAGGCAGCCCGGTAGGCGTCGAAAGCATCAGCCGGCGTCGGCCGGCCGGTCGCGGCGGCCAGATACCACTCGGGCAGGAGGATCGCGGCCTCGATCAGGGCTTCTCCCTCGTAGGCACCGATATCCGGCAGCAGGCCGTGGTCCGGCGCCGCGTGCAGCGCGACCAGCACGTCCGTGGCGCAGGCATAGAGCGCCGCTTCGTCGCCGCCGCGATCGAGCACGTGTGCGAAGGTGTCGTCGCCCAGGTCCTCCAGCAGCAGGAAGCCGCGCCCGGCATCTTCCGCCAGGATCTCGGGCGCGCTGAGGCCAAGGCCAAGCAGGTGCCGGGCGATGCGCACGAACGGGCGCACATCCTCCTGTGGCGGCGGCGCGTCCATGACGACGGCCGTGCCGTTCGCGCGCCGGAGGCGGAAATACTTGCGGAACGAGGCGTCGCCCGCGAGCAGGCTCTCCCTGGCGTCGCCCCATCCCGCGCCAGCGACGAAATCCGCCCGCAGCCTTGCCCGATCATCCATGTGCCAGTCGTTCCTCGCCAACCAGGGTTGCACGCCGCCTGTCGCCGTCGAGGGTCAGCGTCACCGTGAGCCTGTGCCGGGGCAGCAGGGGCCCCAGCCGTTCCGGCCATTCGACCAGCACGACGCCATCGGCGCGCGCCTCCTCCCAGCCGAGCTCGAACACCTGTTCGGGCGACTCGAGCCGATAGAGATCGAAGTGCCAGAAGACGCCCCTCGGCGTGTCGTAGACCTCGACCAGGGTGAAGGTCGGGCTGGGCACGACCAGCGTGGGATCGCCGGCCGCAGCCCGCAGGATGGCGCGGGCAAGGGTCGTCTTGCCGGCGCCGAGGCCGCCCTCCAGCGCCACCACGTCGCCCGCGCGCAGCCGCCGGGCGAGGGAAGCCCCCAGCCGCCCGGTCGCGGCCTCATCGGGCAGGGACAAAGAAAAAGTCGGCATCTTTCGATGCCGACTTTCTAGCACGCGTCCGCCTGTGGGCGGCTAGCGGGATGGCTAGTAGCGGTAGAGGTCGCCCTTGAAGGGGCCAGCCTCGGGCACGCCGATGTACTTGGCCTGGTCGGGGCGCAGCTTGGTGAGCTTGGCGCCGACCTTCTCGAGGTGGAAGGCCGCGACCTTCTCGTCGAGGAACTTCGGCAGCGTGTAGACCTTCTTCTCGTACTTGCCCGGGTTGGTGAAGATCTCGACCTGGGCCAGCGTCTGGTTCGAGAACGAGGCCGACATCACGAAGCTCGGATGGCCGGTGGCATTGCCCAGGTTCACCAGGCGGCCTTCGGACAGCACGATGATGCGCTTGCCGTCGGGGAATTCGACCTCGTCGACCTGCGGCTTGACGTTGTGCCATTTGTAATTCCGGAGGTTGGCGATCTGGATCTCCGAGTCGAAGTGACCGATGTTGCAGACGATGGCGCGGTGCTTCATCGCCTTCATGTGCTCGAGCGTGAGAACATCGACGTTGCCCGTGGCCGTCACGAAGATGTCGGCGCGCGGCGCCGCCTCTTCCATGGTGACGACCTCGTAGCCTTCCATCGCCGCCTGCAGCGCGCAGATCGGGTCGATCTCCGACACCATCACGCGGCAGCCGGCCTGGCGCAGCGAGGCGGCCGAGCCCTTGCCGACGTCGCCGAAGCCCGCGACCATCGCCACCTTGCCCGACATCATGACATCGGTGCCGCGACGGATGCCGTCGACCAGCGATTCACGGCAGCCGTAGAGATTGTCGAACTTCGACTTGGTGACCGAGTCGTTGACGTTGATGGCCGGCCACAGGAGCTTGCCTTCCTTCTCCATCTGGTACAGGCGATGCACGCCCGTCGTCGTCTCCTCGGTGACGCCGCGGATCGAGGCGCCGAGCTTGGCGTACCAGCCGGGCTTTTCCTTGTTGGTCCGGGCGATCGCCTTGTAGAGGACTTCCTCTTCCTCGTTGGTCGGCTTGGCGATCAGCGACGGATCCTTCTCGGCGCGGATGCCGAGATGGACCAGCAGCGTGGCGTCGCCGCCATCGTCGAGGATCATGTTCGGCGCACCGCCGTCGGCCCACTCGAAGATCTTGTGGGTGTAGTCCCAGTATTCCTCGAGGCTCTCGCCCTTCACGGCAAACACCGGCGTGCCCGACTGGGCGATCGCGGCGGCGGCGTGGTCCTGGGTCGAGTAGATGTTGCACGAGGCCCAGCGCACGTCGGCGCCCAGCGCCTTCAGGGTCTCGATCAGCACGCCGGTCTGGATGGTCATGTGCAGCGAGCCCGCGATGCGTGCGCCCTTGAGCGGCTGCTTCGGCCCGTATTCCTTGCGGATCGACATGAGGCCCGGCATCTCGGTCTCGGCCATGTCGAGTTCCTTGCGGCCCCAATCGGCGAGTCCGATATCCTTGACGATGTAATCCTGGGCCATGTGGCGCTCCCGGCGATCTTGCGGTGGAAAAGTCGCCGTCTCTTATCAGCGCCCCGCCTGCGCCTCAACGCGCGGCATCAACATATAAGCAAGAATTTATGTCCATATGCCCGAGGCTTTATGGGGGCATAACAGGCTGTTCGCAGGGGGGCGTCAGTCTTCGCCGAACTTGCCTTCGACCAGGGCCGATATCGCGGTCATCGCCTCGGCGGCCTCGCGGCCGGTGCAGGAGACCTCGATCTCGCTGCCCAGCCCGGCCGCCAGCATCATCAGGCCCATGATCGACAGGCCCGACACTTCCTGACCCTTGAAGGCCACGCGTATCACCGCATCGAACTGGCCCGCCGTGCGCACGAACTTGGCGGCGGCGCGGGCATGGAGGCCGCGCTTGTTGGCGATGCCGAGCGTGCGTTTCAGCGCGCCGGCCGTCGTATCGGAGGCTCCATCGTTCACGAGGCTTCCTTGGCGAGGATGCGCGACGCGACGGTGATGTACTTGCGGCCGGCTTCCTGCGCCATGCGCACCGCTTCGGCGATCGGCCGGTTACGGACGCTGGCGAGCTTCACCAGCATGGGCAGGTTGACGCCCGCCAGCACTTCGATGTGCGCCTGTTCCATGATCGAGATGGCGAGGTTCGATGGCGTGCCGCCGAACATGTCGGTCAGCACGATCACCCCTTCGCCCGTGTCGCAGGCGCGCGCGCGCTCCAAGATCTCGCTGCGCCGTTTTTCCATATCGTCATCGGCGCCGATACAGACCGCCGAAATGCACTGCTGCGGACCGACGACATGCTCAAGTGCCGCGAGGAACTCGCGGGCGAGATTGCCGTGGGTCACGAGTACGATGCCAATCATACACGCATGCCCGAACTGTCCCCCTGCCGACCACTCCCCAGGTCGACATCTCGATGAGTGAGAGTGACCGAGCGGCCGGCCTTTCGCAACCAGTCCGCAAGGGTCTCGGCGACGGCCACCGAGCGGTGACGCCCGCCGGTGCAGCCTACGGCAATGGTCAAATAGCTTTTGCCCTCTGCGTCAAAACGAGGCAGCAGCGGGCCGAGCAACCCCTGCAGATGCTCGATGAAGGGCCGGTAATCCGGGTCGGTCTCTATATAGGACGCGACCGGTTCATCGCGTCCCGTGAGCGGCTTCAGCTCGGGCACATAATGCGGGTTCTTCAGGAACCGCGCATCGAAGACGAGGTCGGCCTCGCGCGGCAGGCCGCGCCGGAACGAGAAGGACATCACGGCAAGCCGCAGACCGGGCGTGCGGTCGAGCGCGAAATGACCGGCCAGGATCTGCTTGAACCGGTGCGGGGAAAGTGCCGACGTGTCGATCACGATGTCGGCCGAATCGCGCACCGGCGTGATCTGCCGGCGCTCGTCGACGATGCCGTCCATGACCGGCCGGTCGGGCGCCAGGGGATGCGGGCGGCGCGACTCCGTGTAGCGCCGCTGCAGCGTCTCCGTGTCGGCCGTCAGGAACAGCAGGCATGGCGAGAGGTCGGGACGCGCGCGCAGCTCCTGTGTGCAACGGACGAGTTCGGGTGCTTCGAACCCGTAGGTCCGGGTGTCGACGCCGAAGGCCAGCGGCACGGCCGCGCCCCCGGCCTCGCCCGCCGTGGAGCGGATGAGATCGCTCAGCAGGATGAGCGGGACGTTGTCGACGGCGACGTAGCCGAGATCCTCCAGCGCACGCAGCGCCGTGGCGCGGCCCGCGCCGGAAAGACCGGTGACCAGGACGAAGGGACGACGCTTGTCGGACATGGCGCGAGCGGCCGCGATCATGCGGCGGCCGTGCGGGCCAAGGCAAGGTGCAACTTCGCGACGGCCGACGCTTCGAACGGCGCCAACGCGAGCAGCGGCAGCGTCGCACCGAGCAGCGTCTCGTGCAGGGGCTCCGGCATGCGTTCGACCTGAGACGGCGGCACCAGGTCGACCAGCAGTGCGACCGTCGCGCGCGGCATGAGGCGCGCTTTCGGCAGGTCGACGATGCCCAGTCCTCGCACCTCGATCCGCCCGGTGAGCGCTGGCGGCGGCGTGGCGATCAGGGCGCGGCCCCGGAGCGCGAGATGGGTCTGGTCGTCGGCGATCAGGCGCCCGCCGGCCTCGATCAGGCGCAAGGCGAGGTCGGATTTGCCGGCGCCGGACGGGCCGCGCAGCAGCACCGCGCGCCAGGACCGGCCGGCGGTCTTCAGTGCGACGGAGGTCGCATGCACGAACACCGGCTCAGCCCCTCTTGTCGGCGGCGGGGATGCGGATTGTAAAGCGCGCGCCCAGGACGCGGCCGTCGGGCGCCTTGCGGTTGCTGGCCGAGATCGAGCCGCCGTAGGTCTCCATGATCTGGCGGCAGATCGAGAGGCCGAGGCCCGAATGCTTGCCGAAATGCTCGGTCGGGCGCTCCGAGTAGAAGCGCTGGAAGATCGATTCGAGATTGTCCTCGGGGATGCCCGGCCCCTCGTCGTCGATGGTCACCACGAACGGCCCGTTGCGCGGCTCGCGGCTGAGTTCGATCACCATGTGCGAGCCTGGCGGGCTGAAGGAGAGCGCATTGTCGATGACGTTGCGGAACACCTGCCCGTAGCGCCCGTCGTGACCGTGCGCGGCGTAGGGTGGGTTGGCTACGGTCCGGAACTCGATCGTGACGCCGGACTTGTTGGTGGCCGAATTCGTGTAGTGGCGCGCCATGTCCGACAGCAGCGTCTGCAGGTCGACGGGCTTGACCTCGCCGCGCATCAGCTCGGCATCCAGCCGCGAGGCGTCGGAGATGTCCGAGATCAGCCGGTTGAGCCGGTTCACGTCGTCGATGACGATCGACATCAGCTTGGCGCGCCGCTCGGGCTCGAGGTCGGGCCGCGCCGCCACCTCGATCGCCGAGCGCAGCGAGGTGAGGGGATTCTTGAGCTCGTGCGCCACGTCGGCGGCGAAGCTCTCGATCGCGTTGAGCCGCTGCCAGAGCGCATCGGTCATCGAACGCAACGCGTCGTTGAGATCCCCGATCTCGTCGCCGTGGCGGCCGAGATCCGGGATCTCGGGACGCGTGTCGCGCGCCATGCGGACGATGTCCGCGGCACGGGCGAGGCGCACGATGGGCTGGGTGATCGTGCCGGCGAGATAGAGCGAGAGCAGGACCGTGATGCCCAGTGCCGCGACGGCGATGGTGAGCATGTCGTAGCGCACCTCGCGCAGCGACGCCGCGATCGCCCGGTTGTCGCGCGTCAGCAGCAGGGCGCCCATGACCTGCTTGTAGCGCTGCACCGGCACGGCGGCGCTCAGCATCAACCGGCCATCGGCGGTGACGCGCACGGCTGAGGCGTTGAAACCGCGCAGCGCGCTAGCCGCTTCGGGGAAGTCGCGCACCGAGGGATTGGCCCGCTCGACATAGCGCGGGTAGCGGTCGCTGTGCGAGAGCTGGCGGGTGACCCAATTCGCCATGCGTTCGCCGAGCCCTTCCTCGTTCTGCTCGGCGGCCTGATCCTGCGGCGGCGGAAGCGGCACGGAATGGATCCGGCCAACGTCGCTCAGGATCGCCGAATCGCCCAGCAGCTCGCCGGTCTCGCTGAACAGCCGGGCGCGCACGCCGGTGGGATGCACGAGACGCGTCAGGAGCTGGCGGGCGGCGTCGGCGTCGAGACGGTTGACCGTCGTCTCGCCGCCCACGACCGCGACCTCGCCGATGCCCGCGGCCACCATCTCGCCCTGCACCAGCAGCGAGGCGAGCTCGGCATCGATCAGCTCGTCCTCGTAGTCGCTGAGATACACCGCGCCCAGGGCGAGCAGCACCACGGGTACGATGTTGAGCAGGAGGATGCGGCGCGTGAGCGGCGAATAGCGGCGGCCCTGATGGCGCCGCCGGCGCAGCAGCGACGGCGATTCGGCAGGCGGCATCACCCGCGTCCGCCGGAAGGGCGAGAGCAGGCGTTTCCAGGCCGCCTCCAGAAACCGGCGCCAGCGTCCGTCAGGAGTCGCGATATCTGTATCCGATGCCATAAAGCGTTTCGATCTGCTCGAACTCGCTGTCGACTTCGCGGAACTTGCGGCGCACGCGCTTGATGTGGCTGTCGATGGTACGGTCGTCGACATAGATCGTCTCTCCGTACGCGGCATCCATCAGCTGGTCGCGGTTCTTTACGTGGCCGGGCCGCTCGGCGAGCGACTTGAGCAGCAGGAATTCCGTCACCGTCAGGTGCACTTCCTTGCCCTTCCAGGTGCACTGGTGGCGGCTTGGATCGAGGACCAGGTCGCCGCGCACGATGCGCTCGGCCTGGCCTTCGCCCTTGGCGCCGCCGGCATCGGCGCGCCGCAGCACGGCGCGGATGCGCTCCAGCAGCAGCCGCTGCGAGAAGGGCTTGCGGATGAAGTCGTCGGCTCCCATGCGCAGCCCCAGCACCTCGTCGATCTCCTCGTCCTTGGAGGTGAGGAAGATCACCGGGAACTGCTGGGTCTTGCGGATGCGGTTGAGCAGCTCCATGCCGTCCATGCGCGGCATCTTGATGTCGAAGATGCCGAGATCGGGCGGCGACTGGTTCAGCCCTTCGAGCGCCGCGGCGCCGTCGGAATAGGTCTTCACCTGGAAGCCCTCGGCTTCGAGCAGCATCGACACGGATGTGAGGATGTTGCGGTCGTCGTCGACCAGGGCGATGTTCTTGCGCACGATTCTGCTTCTCCTGACGGTCTCCGAGAACTGTAGCACAGACCGGGCGGTTGCCGCCGCCCGCCCGATCTGCCATCGATAACTTACCAAATACGGCTTTTTTCGACCTTCTCCATGACCAATCACCCACCGCCCTCTCAACTGGTGTGCGATCTGGTGCGCCGCAGCGACCGCGCCGCACTGGCCACGGCCCTGCCGGGCGCCGCCGGGACGGGGAGTTGGCCCTACGCCTCCCTGACGCTGGTGACGGTCGATCACGACCTGTCGCCGATCCTGCTGCTCAGCGACCTTGCCGACCACAGCAAGGCGATCGCATCGGACGACCGCGTCTGCCTGCTTTTCGATGGCACGGCGGGTTTCGATCAGCCGCTGACGGGGCCGCGCGTATCGCTGCTGGGGCGGGCGACGCCCACCAACGATGCACGATTGAGGGGGCGTTACCTGGCACACCATCCCGATGCCGGGATGTATGCGGGATTTGGGGATTTCAGGTTCTACCGCGTGGCGCTCGAGCGGGCCCATCTGGTGGGCGGCTTCGGCAATATCCACTGGCTGCCGGCCGCCGATCTCGTGCCGGGCGCGCAAGCCGGCGCGCTCGCCGCCTTTGGCGCCGCCGAGGGCGACATCCTCGCGCACATGAATGCCGACCACGCCGATGCGGTGCAGCTCTACGCGCAGCGCTTGCTCGGGCTGGCCGGAACGGGTTGGAAGATGACGGGCATCGACGCCGAAGGCCTTGACCTGCGTTTCGGCGGGCAGGTTGCGCGGCTTGTCTTCGAGGTGCCGCTTTCGGGCCCTGGCGAGGCACGCGCGGCGCTGGTCGGGCTCGTTGCGAAGGCGAAGGCGGCATGATGCGGCGTGGCGCCACGTCGGACGCTCTTCCGCTCCGGTAGGTTGTCCCCATATGGAAAAGGCTTGAGTACGACGACCGACGATCCCAGCGCTGCCGGCGGGCGGCGTGCCTGGCGGATGCCCTTGATTGCCGCGCTTGCGCTGGCCTTCGGCTCGCTCGCGCTCATTTCGGGCATCGCCTATGTCGCTGTTCTTGCCGGCGCCACCGGCACGACGGAACGCCTGCTCGTGGATCGCGCCGGCCGCGTGATCGATGCCCAGGTCACGATGGTGAAGAGCCGGCTCGACCCCGTGGCCGAGCAGCTGGAACTCGTCGCCGCCCTGACCGCGGACGGGCGCATCGACGTCGGCTCGCCGGTTGCGGTCCGCGAGACGCTCGCCGTCATGGTGGCCAAGACGTCGCCCATCTCCATCGCCGCCTTCGCCGGGCTCGATCTGCGGGTGGACCGTGCCATCCGCGAGCGCGATGGAGCGATCAAACGAGACACCGTGCCGCTCGACGAGCTGCCCGGAACGCTCAAGCGCTTCCGCGAGATGGAAACGGCGCGCAATACCTTCTGGGGCGCCCTGTTCTGGAGCCCCTCGCTGCAACAGCCGATGCTGAATGTCCGCACTCCCGTGCGGCGCAGCGACAATGCCTTCATTGGCGGCCTGATCGCCACGGTGGCCGTCGGCGACCTCTCGCGCCTGATCGACGATCCGGCGCAGAGCGGCAATGGCGGCTATTTCATTTTGGTCGGGCGCGATCGTGTTCTGGCCCACCGTCGGCTGATCGATCCGGCCGGGCTTGGCCTTTCCGAGTCGAGGCCGCTGCCGACCATCGCCGAGGTCGGCGATCCGGTGCTGGCCCACATCTGGGACAAGCCCGCTAGCAGCCCGACGATCGAACACGCCCTGGGCGGCCTCGGGCATATCGTCGAGGTCGACGGGCGGCTCTGGGTGTTCGTGCAGCGGAAGCTGAGCGGATACGGTCCGGATCCGTGGATCGTCGGCCAGTACTTTCCGTTCGAGGAGGCCACGAGCGGGCTGGAGCGACTGACCAACGGGGCCATCGTCGGGGGCGTCACGCTGGCGTTCGCGGCCGTCCTCGCGCTGCTCATGGGGCTGCGCATGGCGCGGTCGATCCGCACCATCACCACGGCGGCCGAGGAGATCGAACGGCTCCAATTCGACCGCCCCATGCATCGCCCGTCACGCCTGCGCGAGATCGACGATGCCGGCCGCAGCCTCGAGAAGGCGCGTAGCGCGCTCAAGTGGTTCGGCGTGTACGTGCCGCACCGCCTCGTGCAGCGCCTGATGGAGCGCGGCGAGGCGGGTGTCGCCTCGCGGCGTGTCAATGCCACCATCATGTTCACCGACATCGTCGAGTTCACGCCCCACGCGGAGAGCCTGCCCGAGCAGGAAACGGCCGACCTGCTCAATCACCACTTTGCGTTGCTGGGCGCCTGCATCGAGCATGAGCACGGGGTGATCGACAAGTATATCGGCGACTCGGTGATGGCCGTGTGGGGCGGTGTGTCCGCGGCCGAGGACCATGCCGAGCGTGCGATCCGCGCCGCACTCGCCATCGCCAAGGTCATCAAGGAAGACAATGTCCAGCGCCGCACGGAGGGCAGGCCGCCGATCCGTCTGCGCATCGGGCTGCATTCGGGCCCGGTCGTGGTTGGGAACATCGGGGCGCCCGGCCGGGTCAACTTCACGGTCGTCGGCGATACCGTCAACATCGCCCAGCGGTTCGAGCAGCTGGGCAAGGAATTCATGGGCCCCGATGACGAGGTGGTGCTGCTGACAAGCGGCGGGACGCTCGCGGCCGTCAAGGACCGTAGCTCGCTCGGCATCGATCTGCCGCTGCCGCAGCGCCGGGAACTGCGCGGCCACGAGCAGCCGATCGACGTCTACCG
The DNA here is from genome assembly GCA_018240685.1 of Pseudomonadota bacterium. Taxonomy (GTDB): domain Bacteria; phylum Pseudomonadota; class Alphaproteobacteria; order Reyranellales; family Reyranellaceae; genus Reyranella. The sequence goes on from JAFEFG010000049.1 coordinate 19,461, forward strand.
GCTGGTCTAGCGCCGCCGTCCGATTTTTCCGCTACCGAGCAGCACTGCGGGCTCCTCGTCGGTGCCGTTGGCCTCCCTGCGGATGCCGTGGCGATCGGCCGTGTCGGAACCCTACCCTCCGGGGCGATGCCTGCGATGCTTCGAACGACCCCACGAGGGCTGCGACGCGACGGTCAATATATGGCTTCGAGCCTTGATGCTGCCGGTGTCGACTCGCGGACGCGTTGAACGGCAGCGCGCAGATCGGACAGGTATTCGTCCATGACCGGCATGTGAAGGCGGGACAGCATGCGATGGATGGCCTTCGGCCGTTGCAACAAGCCGGGTAGCCAGCCCTTTTCGGCCATGACCTCGGCCACCCGGAAGACGTCGATTTCATCCGATCCGAAGGCGACGATCGAAAGATGAGGGTCGCCGAGCACCTTCAATCCCGGGATTGCGGCAATCCCGGCGCGATAGGCGTCGACATGTGCCAGTAGATCTTCGGCAATTCGTTTGTAGCCGGCGATTCCCAAATGCCTGAATACGGCCCAAGCGGCCGCAACGCCGCCAGCCGGTCGGGTTCCGACGATGGTCGTCGTGTAGAAGCGGCCGCTCGGCCAGCCGGAGAACTCGAACGGATGGAATCGCGCGTGGTCGGCCGTGCGGTAGAACACCGTCGAGGCAGGCTTCGGGCACAGTCCGAACTTGTGCAGGTCCGCTGACAGGGAACACACACCCTCTATGGCAAAATCGAAAGCCGGGATTGGCCGCCCGATCATCCTGGCGAAGGGAGCGATATAGCCGCCGACGCAGGCGTCGACATGCATCCATACCCCTCGCTCTCTGGCGATAGCGGCAATCTCCGAAATCGGATCGATCGTCCCGTACGGGAAGCAGGGCGCCGAGCCGACCACCATGATGGTGTCTTCGTCGATCGCCGCTCGGATAGCCGCCGGATCGGCCCGGAAATCTGTCCCGACGGAGACCCGACGGACTTGTATGTCCATCAGTCTTCCCGCCTTTTCGAAAGCCGGATGCACCGAATCGGGCGCAACGATGTTGTTGCGGTTCCCTGAACTGGGCCGAGTCGCGCGGAAAAGGTCCCGGCATGCCTGGACGGCCTGGATGATGCTTTCCGTACCGCCCGTCGTCATGAAGCCGGTCGCGCCGGGCGGTCCATTGAACAGGCCGAGCGCCATGTCGATCACTTCGGTCTCGAGCTGCTTCACGCTTGGAAAGGCGCGGTGCATGCCGAGCGCGTTTTCACTGAAGTACTCGAGGAAGGCGGAGCGACCCAGCTCGTAGATCTCGTCGACCGGGTTGAAGGCGTAGGCCGGCGCCCGACCGTTCTTCCAGTCGCAATCCTTCTGCTTGAGCGCGGCCAGCGTCGTGAGCACGTCTTCCGCGGCCATTCCGTGATCGGGCATGAGCATGCGCATGACGTTTCGCTCCCTCTGTCGGTCGGTTGACGGCGTTATGATGAAGCGTCTAAAGTTCGTCAATGCAAAACGATCGTTCGGCAAAACCGAACAAGACCAGACCGAGATCGGGGCTCAACAGCGGCCTGGATGTGCTCGAGGCCATTGCCGGCGAGAGAGGCGCGCTCACGTTGACGGAGATCGCGACGCGCCTCGGCATGTCGAAGTCGAGCGTGCATGAATTGCTTGGAACGCTTTCCGACCGCGGATACGTCAAGAAGCTGGCCGACAGCGGCTACGGCGTGGGGATAAAGGCATGGGAGGTCGGCTGCCTGTCGGCGCCGATCGGAATGGCCCGAGCCGCGGCGCCGCACATGACGCACCTGGTCCAGGCCGTCACGCATGGCGTTTCGCTTGCCGTGCTCGACGGCGCTGAGACGGTCTGCATCCAGCTCATCGAGGCCGCCCGCGCCGTTCGCGTGCACAACAACATCGGCGATCGAAGCCCCGCGCACGCGGTCTCGGCGGGATTGGCGATGCTTTCGACAATGGATGACGAGGACGTTGCGAGGCTATTGCCTGCAAGGTTGATGCGCATCACGCCTGAAACCCTGGCGACGCGCGAGGACCTTCTGGGCGAACTCGTTCGTATCCGGCGGCGCGGCTATTCGATCAGTCGTGGAGCATGGCGCACCGATGTCGCGGGCATCGCCGTGCCCGTTCGCGGCCCCGATGGACGGGTGGCCGCGGGCCTGGCCATCGCTGCACCCCGCGATCAGGTGACGGACGCATGGATCAAGGGCGCGGCGCCTCTTCTCATGAATGCCGCGCAGAAGATCGAAGGGGATTTCGGCGCGCCGCCGGTCGGCCGGGGGAATCGGGAGCAGGGGGTAAAGTGAACCAAAGAAGCAGAGACATGGCCCGGGTGTCGCTTCCGCTTGCAAGCCGGCGGGAGTTCGCCCGATGAGCGGCGAGACAGGTGCCAGGGTCGAGGTCAAATCGGTTTCGAAGATCTTTCGACGCTCCCGGCAGCTGACCCAGGCCCTGGCTTCCGTCGACCTGTGCGTGGAGCCCGGTGAGTTCATATGCCTCCTCGGACCGTCCGGCTGCGGTAAGTCCACCCTGTTGCACATCGTTGCCGGCTTCATTGTGCCAGACGATGGAGAGGTGCGGGTGGACGGTGTCGCCAGGACCGGGCCCGGAGCGGACCGCTGCATGTTGTTCCAGTCGCCGACATTGTTCCCCTGGCTGACCACGGCCGACAACGTGCTTTTCGGCCTTCGAGCCCGCGGCGTGGTCACGTCCGAAAGCCGCCGCCGGGTCGATGAATTGCTGGAACTGGTCGGTCTCGGCTCCTTCGGCGATCACTACCCGCATCAACTATCCGGTGGCATGCGGCACCGGGCGTCCCTTGCGCGCGCCCTGATCAATCGGCCACGCGTCCTGCTGATGGACGAGCCGTTCGCTGCCCTGGACGCCATCACGCGCGAGGCGATGCAGAACTTCCTGCTGGAGCTATGGGAGCGGGAACGGACGACGATCATCTTCGTCACTCACGATGTCGAAGAGGCGGCGCTTCTTTCCGACCGGGTCTGTGTCATGTCGGGTCGCCCGGGACGGATCGTCGCCACCGAGGAGATCACGCTTGGCCGCCCCCGCGACGAAGTGTTGCGCGACACGGCCGAATTCGTGGCCTTGCGCCGCAAGCTCCGGGAAAGGCTCGCCGACGCATGAGCAGCATTCCATCTTCCCGCCGATCCGGGCCTTCGGGCGTATCCTCGGTCTGGCGCGACGGTCTTTCAGTCTCCGCCCGCCACTGGCTGATCTCGGTCGCCAGTGTTGGCCTGGGCATCGTCGTATGGCATCTCGCCGCGGCCGTTCTTGTCCGCGATCCGGTCCTGCTGCCGGGACCGCTCACGACCATCGAAGTGTTGATCCGCTATCTCAAGACGCCCTATCCGGCCGACGGGGAAACCCTGATCGGTCACGCCTTGGTGAGCATGGCGCGCGTGTTGGTCGGTTTTGTGTTCGGCTCGCTCATCGGCATCGCCGTCGGTGCGCTGATGGCCGGGATCAGGGGCTTCCGGGCGATGGTCGATCCCTTCATCGAGATCACGCGCCCGCTGCCGCCTCTTGCTTTCGTTCCCGTGCTGATCGTCTGGTTCGGGATCGGTGAGGCGCCAAAGATCATTCTCATTGCGGCGGGCATCGTGCCGGTAATGGCAATCTCGACGGCAGCCGGCCTCGATGGTGTCCCCAAGGACATGCTGAACTGCGCCCGCTGCCTGGGCGCTTCCGAGTGGTACACGATGCTGCATGTGCGCATCCGCGCCGCCATGCCACAAATCATCACTGGCATGCGCCTTTCGGTCGGCCTGTCGTGGACGAGCATCGTGGCGGTCGAGATGATCGCAGCAACTTCGGGCCTCGGCTTCGTCATCCTGCAGGCCGGCCAGTTCCTCAATACCAGCCTGATCTTCTCCGGCATCCTGATCATCGCCGTCCTGGGCCTGACCATCGACGCGGCGCTGCGGCGCCTGCAATGGCATCTCGACCCGAGCATGAGACCTTAGGGCGAGATCCGTTCACAACGACGAAGGGCAATGAGCATGCGATCCATAGCTGATCTTCTGGCGCCGGCGATTGCGGGTCTCGTACTCGCCACAACGGCGGCGCAGGCAGAGACGATCAACGTCTCGACCTGGGCACATGGTGCACCGCTGCAGGAGGCGGTGATCGCCACCCAGCCGGATCTATTGAAGAAGATCCCCGGCGAGGTGAAGTGGCTGCCGATTACCAGTGGTCCTGCGGCGCTCGCGGGCATGAAGGGCGGCGCCTACAACATCGTCAACGGCGTCGGCAATCCGCCAGTCACCACGGCGATCGCGAACGGCGTGAATCTCAAGGTCGTGTGGGCGCAGTTCTACGACAATGCCGGGCTTGTCCTCGACAGTTCCCTGTCGCCGGAACAGATGGCCGGCAAGACCTTCGGGACCTTGCAGGGGTCTTCGGAGGATTTCGCATTCAATGGCTGGCTCGAGTCCAAGGGGCTGACGGGCAAGGTGAAGCTGGTCGGTCTGGAGCGTCAGGCAATGGTCGCGGCGTTCAAGACCAAGGCGATCTCCGGCGGTTTGAACTCCGAGCCCGGCGTAAGCCAGATGCTTGCCGATGGCGGCAAGCTCGTCGCAACCACGCGCGAGATGGGCGCGCTGGGGTATCCTGCGCTCGATGTCGTCGTCGTCGACGGAGACTTCGCCAAGAAGCGCCCCGACGTCGTGCAAGCCTACGTCTGCGCGCAATACGCGGCCTACAAGCTGATGACCGGTCCCAACAAGGAGGAGGTCTTCCGCAAGGCCGCGGCTTTCGTCGGGGCCGATCCCGATCAGGCCGTCAAGGTCGGCACGTCATGGCCGATCTGGAAGCCGGAGGATGAGCTGACCGCGCGTGGTCTCGGCGCGCCGGGCAAGATCGCCGACGGGGAGGTGGCCAACGCTTACTTCCGGACCGGCGCCTGGTTGAAGAAGTCGGGCCGGCTGGAAAGTCCGCCGAGCATGGAGACCATCGTCGCCCATATCGACCAGACATACGCGCAGAAGGCGCTGAGCGGCGGCTGTAACTGAGGTCGCCGCGGAGGGGCGAGAGGCCGACGTCGTCAGGACGCCGGCCCTCCCGTCAGGTCATCTTCACCATGATGTGCTTGGCGTAGGCCGGGCGGGTCGTCAGCCGCTCGTACCAGGCCTTCACGTTCTTGAGGTCGGGCCGCTCGATGTCGAGCGCATACCAGCGATAGACCATGCAGCCGGCCGGAATGTCGCCCATGGTGAAGTACTGGCCGGCCACGTACTTGCGGCCCTCCAGCCAGCCGTCGAGCCGCGCCCACAGCGCGCCGAGTTCCTGGGCCGCCTTGGCGATGGCCGCCGTGTCGCGCTTTTCCGGCGGCGTGCGGATCAGGCCCCAGAAGACGATGCGCATGCCGTCGGAGATGGTGCTGAGCTGCCAGTCCATCCAGCGGTCGGCTTCGCTCCTCTGGCCCGGATCGGTGGGCCACAGCGAGCCGGCGGCATAGCGCGCCGCGAGATAGCGCAAGCAGGAATTGCTCTCCCAGATGATGCGTCCGCCGTCCTCGATCGTCGGCACGACGCCGTTGGGATTCATCTTGAGATACCAGGGCTGGTCGTTGCCGCCGAAGGCACCACCGACATCCTCACGCGTGTAGGTCACGCCGCATTCATCGGCGGCCCACAGCACCTTCTGCACATTGATCGAATTGGCACGACCCCAGATCTTCATCGCATCCTCGTCTTCGGGAATTCAATGCGCCGCCGCCCAGTTCAGACCGACGCCGGTCTCGACCACCAGCGGCACGGTCAGCTTCGCGGCACCTTCCATCACCTGGCGGGCGACTTCCTTCGTCTTGTCGATCTCGTTGTCGGCGACCTCGAACAGCAGTTCGTCGTGCACCTGCAGCAGCATGCGTGCCTCGAGATGGGCGTCCCTGAGCGCTTGCGGCAGGCGGATCATGGCCCGCTTGATAATGTCGGCGGCACCGCCCTGCAGCGGCGCGTTGATCGCGGCGCGCTCGGCGAAGGCGCGCATGCCCTGGCTCTTGTCGTTGATGAACCTGAGGTGGATCTTGCGGCCGAACGGCGTTTGCACGTAGCCGTGCTTGCGTGCGAAGTCCTTGGTCCGCTCCATGTAGTCGCGGATGCCGGGATAGCGCTGGAAGTACCTGGCGATGTAGTCGCGCGCCTCGGGCTGGCCGATGCCGAGCTGGGCGGCGAGGCCGAAGGCCGAGATGCCGTAGATGATGCCGAAGTTGATCGCCTTGGCGCGGCGGCGCACCAGCGGATCCATGCCCTTGATCGGCACGCCGAACATCTCGCTCGCGGTGATGGCATGGATGTCGTCGCCGCGGGCGAACGCCTCCTTCAGCGAGTCGATGTCGGCGACATGGGCGAGTAGCCGCAGCTCGATCTGCGAATAGTCGGCGGAGAGGAGCTTGTGGCCCTTCTCGGCGATGAAGGCCTCGCGGATCTTGCGGCCTTCCTCGGTGCGCACCGGGATGTTCTGCAGGTTGGGATCGGTCGAGGCCAGCCGGCCAGTGGCGGCGCCCGTCATGTGATAGGACGTGTGGACGCGGCCGGTCCTGGCGTCGAGCTGGCGCACCAGCGCATCGGTGTAGGTGCCCTTGAGCTTGGCGAGCTGCCGATGCTCCAGGATCTTCACCGGCAGCGGATGGCCGGCATTGGCCAGTTCGTCCAGCACCGAGGCGTCGGTCGACCAGGCTCCGGTCTTGCTGCGCTTGCCGCCCGGCAGCTTCTGCTCGTCGAACAGGATCTCGCCCAGCTGCTTGGGCGAGTTCACGTTGAACTCGCGGCCGGCGATCTTGTGGATCTCGCGCTCGAGGTCGGCGAGGCGCTTCTCGAAATCGGCGCTGAGCCGCTTGAGGGCGGGCGCATCGATCTTGACGCCGGCCTGCTCCATGCCCAGCAGGACGGGGATCAGCGGCCGCTCGATCGTCTCGTACATGGTGACCATGCGCTCATGGGCGAGGCGGGGCTTGAACTGCGCCCAGAGCTGCAGCGTCACGTCGGCATCCTCGGCGGCATATTCCATCGCCCGCTCGATCGGCACCTTGTCGAAGCTCACCTGCTTGGCGCCGCTGCCCGCGACATCGGAGAACTTGATGGTCTTGTGCTCTAGATACTTCTCGGCGAGCTCATCCATGCCATGGCCGTGCTTGCCGCCGTCGAGCACGAAGGAGAGCAGCATCGTGTCGTCGACCGGCCCGATCCTGACGCCGTAGCGCTCGAACACGCCCATGTCGTACTTGATGTTCTGGCCGACCTTGAGCACGCCGGAATCCTCGAGCATCGGCTTGAGCTTGGCGATCGCCGTCTTGAGGTCGATCTGGCCGGGCAGCAGCTTGCCGCCGCCGTCGGGCGTTTCGCCGGTACCGCCGAGATCGAGCGCGCCCTGGGCCTCGCCGTTCTTCTCGCCGCCGGGGGCGCGATGGGCGAGCGGCAGATAGGCCGCGCGCCGGCGCGTGGAGTTCACGTTGTCCCACGGTCCGTCGAGCAGGGCGAGCGACACTCCCACCAGCCCGGCGTTGTTGGAATCGAGCGCGTCGGTCTCGCAGTCGAAGGCGACGACGCCGGCCCTGGTCGCCTCCGCGATCCAGTCGTCGAGCGCCGCCTCGTCGCGGATCAACTCGTAGTCGGCGGCCGTGAAGGGCCGGTTGGGCTTCGCGCGCGCGGGTGGCGCAGGCTTCGGTGTAACCGGTTCGGCCTTCGTGGCCGTCGCCGGCGCGGTGGCGGGCGCCACGGGCGCCGTCGCCTCGCCCAGTTCCTTGGCGTACTTGGCGATCAGGCTCTTGAAGCCCTGCTGTTCCAGCCACGGCAGCAGCACGTTGGGGTCGGGCTTCCTCTTGTCGAACGAGTCGGGATCGGCCGGCGCCGGAACGTCGTCCCTGAGCTGCACCAGCTGCCGGGAGATGCGGGCCAGTTCGGCGTTGGTCTGCAGGGCCTCGCGGCGCTTGGGCTGCTTGATCTCGCCGGCGCGCTGCAGCAGCGTTTCGAGGTCGCCGTATTCGTTGATGAGCTGCGCCGCGGTCTTGACGCCGATGCCGGGCACGCCCGGCACGTTGTCGGTCGAATCGCCTGCCAGCGCCTGGACATCGACGACCTTGTCCGGCGTGACGCCGAACTTCTCCATCACCGCGTCGGGGCCGAGCTTCTTCTGCTTGATGGGGTCCATCATGTCGACGCCGGGCCGGATGAGCTGCATCAGGTCCTTGTCGGACGAGACGATGGTGCAGGTCCCGCCTTCCTCCAGCGCCATGCGGGCGTAGGTCGCGATCAGGTCGTCGGCCTCGTAGCCCTCGAGTTCGCAGACCGTGACGTTGAACGCCTTGGCCGCCTCGCGGATGAGCGGGAATTGCGGGATGAGGTCTTCCGGCGGCTCGGGCCGGTTGGCCTTGTACTTGTCGTAGATCTTGTTGCGGAAGGTGGTGCGCCCCGCATCCAGAACCATCGCGATATGGTCGACTTCGGGATCGTCGAGGTGAATGGCCAGCATGCGGCAGAAGCCGTAGACGGCATTGATGGGCGTGCCGTCGGGCCGCGTCATTGGCGGCAGCGCATGGAAGGCGCGGAAGAGGTAGCCCGACCCGTCGACGAGCCAGAGATGCCGGATGGGCGCGCCGTCGCCTTTCGTCGCCTTGGTCTGGGCCGGAGCGGGAGCCTTGGATTTTGCCATGGCTCAACGTCTAGCACGCTGGGAGCGGCATCCGGGAGGCGCTTGCGCTTACTTGCCCACCGGGCTATGTCCCCGCCGTCATTGGGGAGTAGCCGGCCCTGCTTCAGGGGCGGATGCGTCAACAGACTTGGTTCCTTCGACGGTTTCCGGCGGGGACCATGGCGCTTCCGGCGACTTGCGGCCGTTTATCGGCCGCGCTTGGCGAGACCTTTGGCTTGCAGGCGTTTCACCCGCGGGATCGGGCGGCGCCGGCGGCCAATGGTTTGTGCGCTCGATCCCGCCTGATGATTCGATCATGGAAGCTTTCTTCGTCTCGGCGGGCCTCGTGGCCGTGGCCGAGATCGGTGACAAGACGCAGCTGCTGGCGATGATCCTGGCCAGCCGCTATCGCCAGCCCGTGCCCATCATCCTGGGAATCCTGGTGGCGACGCTGGCCAACCATGCCCTCGCCGCCAGCATCGGAGCGGAAGTGGCCTCCTGGGTCGGGCCGCAGACCATGCGCTGGGTCCTGGCCGTGCTGTTCCTGGGGATGGCGGTCTGGTGCCTGATCCCGGACAAGGCCGACGAGGGGCCCAAGACGGTCGGTCGGGCCGGCGCCTTCCTGGCCACGGCCGTCGCCTTCTTCCTGGTCGAGATGGGCGACAAGACCCAGATCGCCACCGTCGGCCTTGCCGCGCGCTTCCACAACATCGTGACGGTTACGGCCGGCACGACGGTCGGCATGTTGCTGGCCAACGTGCCAGCGGTGCTGTTCGGAGACGTGCTGTCGAGAAAGATCTCGCTTCGGCTCGTCCGCTCGGTCGCGGCGGCGGCCTTCGCGGTCCTGGGGATTCTCACCCTGCTGGGCGTCAACATGGGACTGTTCTAGCCGTCCCGCTCTGTCCCCGAGGGGTGGGACAGCTTGGATGCCGATGGGACAAGCGTTTCAGACGCCTTGTCCCGCTCGTCCCGGCTGTCCCGTCCGTCCCACGTGTCCCGTCCGTCCCACGTGTCCCACGCACCATCATGCAACGCCGGGCTCGCAGCGTCCGCGAGGTCTCGGCCTGCGCCTAGAGAAGCCAGCGGAAGGCACGACGCAGTTCGGCCGCCCCGTCGGTTTCGAACCAGCGCCCATGCGCGATGACGACGCGCTTGGGGCCCCAGGCGATCATGCGTTCCACCGCTTCGCGCAGTTGGACCTTCTGCTTCGCGTAGGTGAGGCGCATGTCCCTCGGCATCTGGCCGTCGGGCGCCAGGACGCCACCCAGCCGCATGAGCCAGCGCATCCACATGGAAGAGGCCTTGCGGGGCTCGAAGTTCTCGATCAGGTCGGCCACGATCAGGGTCGCGCTCGGCCGATGGAAGAAGACGACCTCGGTCATGAAGCTTCCGTGGACCGGCAGGGTCGCGATCGTTTCGTCCCACGGATAGCCCTGCTCGCGATCGAGCGGCCGGTAAGGGAAATCGATGCGGCCGCGCGCCTGTTCGGCGATGCGTGGCGCGAGATAGACGTCGGCCTCGGGGAATGCGCGCCTCCAGTCGGGGATCCACCAATAGTGGAGGCGGTTCGGCCCGATGATCCAGCGCGGCCGGCCGATCGCTTCGATTTCCGCCTTCAGAGACGGAACGAGCGGCGTGGGCGAATGGATGAAGAGTGCATCGTCCTGCCGCACGACGGTCATCCGCGTGGGGAAGGGCATCTTCGGCCAGGGCATCCCGAAGCGGATCAGCGGTCCATCGACGATCCAGAGATCGCGCGCGATGCGTTTGAGCGTGTCGAGGGGCGGATAGGCGGGCTCGATCGGGCCGTGCATGACGGGGCGGTGAACGTTGCGTGCCGGCAAACCGGCGTCGGGTGCGAAGCCGTCGCCAATGTCGCATCGCTGCCTGTGGGCGCCGGTACTCCAATTTGACGCGGCGCTGCCGCCCGTCCTCGCAGCCCGGAGGGTGGCTGGCCGCCACATTCGTCCTGTTTTCGCCACACTCGGCGGCGATAGTCAGCACACAATGTGCAATGGATAACGCCGTCAAATCATAGGCTTAGCTGCTGCATTGGCTGTGAGATGGCGGTAACCGGGAGGAAAGGCACCGCATCCGGAAGGAGCATGCGTGCGGTCGCGTGCGTGCGTAGTTCATCAGTGGGAGAGAAGATGCGTATCGACAAGCGTGTGAGAATGGGGGCGGTTGCGCTGGCCGTTTCGGGCGTGCTGGCAGCGACGTTTTCCTTCCTCTGGGGGCGCGAGACGCCGACATCCGCCGCAGCCGAGACGGCGCCGCCGGACGTGAGCATCGTCACCGTCAAGGCCGAGGATCGCGCCATTCTGCGCGAGCTTCCGGGCCGCATTGCTCCGATGCGCGTGGCCGACGTACGGCCGCGGGTGTCCGGCATCATCGTCGCGCGCATGTTCAACCAGGGCAGCGACGTGAAGGCGGGCGATCCGCTCTACCAGATCGATCCGAAGCCCTTCGAGGTCGAACTGCAGGCGCAGGAGGCGGCGCTGGCCAAGGCCAATGCCGCGCTCGACCACGCCATCCTCCAGGAGAAGCGCGCGCTTGCGATGACGAAGGCGCAGGCGATCTCCCAGGCCCAGAGCGAGACCGCAGTCGCAACCGTGCAGCAGGCGCGGGCCGAGGTGGCTGCGCGCCAGGCCGATGTGGCGCGTGCGCGCCTCAACCTCGACTATGCGACCATTCGGGCGCCGATCAGCGGCCGCATCGGCGCCGCGCTTGCCAGCGAAGGTGCGCTCGTCGTCCAGAACGATGCGGTCAATCTCGCCACCATCCAGCAGCTCGACCCCATCTATGCCGATTTCACCCAGTCGGTGAGCGAGCTCAACAAGCTGCGCCAGGCCTTCGAATCGGGCGATCTGGAGCGGATCTCGCCCGACGCGGCGAAGGTCCAGCTCGTGATGGACGACGGATCGCGCTATCCGTTCCCCGGCAAGCTGCTCTTCTCCGAGGCCAAGGTCGACGCCTCCACCGGCCAGGTCACGCTGCGCGGCGAGTTCGCAAATCCGAAGAACGTCCTGCTGCCGGGCATGTATGTGCGCGTGCTGATCGAGCAGGGCATCGATACCGATGCCATTGCGGTGCCGCAGCAGGCCGTGCAGTGGAATGGCGGCGGCGGCGCCGAGGTGTTCGTCGTCAAGGACGACGGCCGGGCTGCCGTGCAGCCGGTGCGGACCGGATCGCTTCAGGACGGCCAGTGGCTGGTGCTCGAAGGGTTGAAGCCCGGCGACCGGGTTGTCGTCGAAGGCTTCCAGAAGTTTGCGGCCGGCGACAGCGTCCGGCCCTTGCCCTGGAATGAGCAGCAGGCGCGCGTCGAGCGTTCCTTGCGCACCGGCTTCACCGAAACGACACGCTGAGCCCCCGGGATGCCGAGCTTTTTCATCGACCGGCCCATCTTCGCGTGGGTCGTCGCTCTCTTCATCTGCCTGGTCGGTGCGATCGCGATTCCGCTGTTGCCGGTGGCGCAGTATCCGATCATCGCGCCGCCCTCGATCTCGGTCAGCACCAGCTATCCCGGCGCGTCGCCGGAGAACCTCTACAACAGCGTCACGCGTCTGATCGAAGAGGAGCTGAACGGCGCCTCCGGCATCCTCAATTTCGAATCGACCAGCGATTCGCTGGGGCAGGTCGAAATCACCGCCAACTTCGTGCCGGGTACCGATTCCAGCATGGCCTCGGTCGAGGTGCAGAACCGCCTCAAGCGCATCGAGTCGCGCCTGCCGCGGGCCGTCATGCAGCAGGGCATCCTGGTCGAGGAGGCCTCCAGCGCGGTGCTGCAGATCATCACGCTCACCTCGACCGACGGCAGCCTCGACGAGGTCGGGCTGGGCGACTTCATGGTCCGCAACATCCTGGGCGAGATCCGGCGCATCCCCGGCGTCGGGCGCGCCACGCTCTATTCGACCGAACGGTCGCTGCGCATCTGGCTCGATCCCGCCCGTCTCGTCGGCTACAGCCTGACGGCCGACGACGTCACCAACGCCATCAATGCCCAGAATGCCCAGGTGGCCTCCGGCAGCATCGGCGCCGAGCCCAGCAACGGCCAGAGGATCTCGGCGCTGGTCCTGGTGAAGGGCCAGCTGAGCTCGCCGGACGAATTCGGCGCCATCGTGCTGCGCGCCAATCCCGATGGCTCGACCGTGCGCCTGCGCGACGTCGCCCGCATCGAGGTCGGCGGCATGGGCTACCAGTTCACCACGCGCCTGAACGGCAAGCCGACCGCGGGCCTCTCGGTTCTGCTCGCGCCGACCGGCAACGCACTCGCGACCGCGGGCGCGGTCGAGGCGAAGATGAAGGAGCTTGCGCGCTTCTTCCCCGCCAACATCAGCTACGAGATTCCCTACAACATCACCCCGGTCGTCGAGGCCTCGATCGAGAAGGTCGTGAGCACGCTGGTCGAAGCGGTGGTGCTGGTCTTCGTCGTGATGTTCCTGTTCCTGCAGAACATCCGGTACACGATCATCCCGACCATCGTGGTGCCGGTCGCCCTGCTCGGCACCTGCGCGACGCTGCTGCTGGCGGGCTACTCCATCAACATGCTGACCATGTTCGGCATGGTGCTGGCGATCGGCATCCTGGTCGACGACGCGATCGTCGTGGTCGAGAACGTCGAGCGCATCATGGCCGAGGAAGGCCTGCCGCCCAAGGAGGCCACGCGCAAGGCGATGTCGCAGATCACCGGCGCCATCGTCGGCATCACGCTGGTGCTGATGGCGGTGTTCGTGCCGATGGCCTTCTTCCCCGGCTCGGTGGGCATCATCTACCGGCAGTTCTCCGTGACCATGGTGGCGGCGATCGGTTTCTCGGCGCTGATGGCGCTGTCGCTGACGCCGGCCCTCTGCGCCACGCTGTTGAAGCCGGTGCAGCAGGGGCATTCGCACGCGCGGCGCGGCTTCTTCGGCCTGTTCAACAGCGGCCTCGATGCCGTGCGCGACCGCTATGCCGGCACGGTCGGCTGGTCGTTGAAGCGTGTCGGCCGGCTGATGGCGCTCTACGGCGTCCTGGTGGCCTGCCTGGTCTGGGGCTTCGCGCGCCTGCCGGGCGGCTTCCTGCCGATCGACGATCAGGGGTTCATCACCACCGACGTGCAGACCCCCTCCGACGCGGGCTACAGCCGCACGCTCGCCGCCGTCGAGCGCGTGGAGAAGTATCTCGCCGCGAAGCCGGGCGTCGACAACGTCACGTTCCTGACCGGCTTCAGCTTCTTCGGCCAGGGCATGAACACCGCCCAGGCCTTCATCACCCTGAAGGACTGGACGGAGCGCGGCCTGACGGAATCCGCAGAGGCGATCGTCGACGACATCAACCGCGACCTGGGCTCGGTCCGCGATGCGGAGATCTCGGCGCTGCAGCCGCCGCCGATCGACAATCTCGGCAATTCGAGCGGCTTCAGTTTCCGCCTGCAGGATCGCGGGCAGAAGGGCTATCCGGCGCTGAAGAGCGCGGCCGACCGGCTCATCGCGGCCGCGAATGCGAGCCCGGTCCTGCAGAACGTCTACATCGAGGGCCTGCCGCCAGCGCCGCAGGTCAATCTGGTGATCGATCGCGAGAAGGCGAGTGCCTTCGGCGTGTCGTTCGAGAGCATCAACAACACGATCTCGACCAACCTCGGCTCGGCCTACGTGAACGACTTCCCCAACCGGGGCCGCATGCAGCGCGTGATCGTGCAGAGCGACGCTGCCGGTCGCATGAACGCGGACGACATCCTCGCCTACAATGTGAAGAACGATCGCGGCCAGCTCGTGCCTTTCTCGTCCTTCGCGACGGTGGAGTGGTCCAAGGGACCGGCGCAGATCGTGGGCTTCAACTACTATCCCTCGATCCGCATCAGCGGCGAGGCGCGACCGGGCTATACCAGCGGCGACGCCATCTCGGAGATGGAGCGCCTCGCCGGCGCCCTGCCGCGCGGCTTTGGCTACGAGTGGACCGGACAATCGCTGCAGGAGAAGCTTTCCGGCTCGCAGGCGCCGTTCCTGCTGGCGCTCTCGGCGCTGGTCGTCTTCCTCTGCCTGGCGGCGCTCTATGAAAGCTGGACCATCCCGCTCGCGGTGCTGCTGACGGTGCCGCTCGGCATCTGCGGCGCGGTCCTGGCGGCAAGCCTGCGCGGCCTGCCGAACGACGTCTATTTCACCGTGGCCTTGATCACCATCATCGGGCTCGCCGCCAAGGATGCGATCCTGATCATCGAGTTCGCCAAGGACCTGCGCGCCCATGGCATGCCGCTGATCGATGCGACGCTCACGGCCTGCAGGCTGCGCTTCCGGCCGATCCTGATGACCGGCTTCGCCTTCGTCTGCGGCGTGCTGCCGATGGCGATCGCCACCGGTGCCGGCGGCAAGAGCCAGCAGGCGCTGGGCACCAGCGTCATGGGCGGCATGATCGCCGTCGTGATCCTGGCGCTGCTGATGGT
>JAFEFG010000004.1 GCA_018240685.1 Pseudomonadota bacterium
TTCCCGCTGCATGCCGACGGGCGGCGCTATGCGCCCATGGTGGCGGCCAAGGCAACGAAGGCGTGGGAGTCCAAGCTCGCGCAGCGCGACCGCCGCGCCGCCGACCGCCAGCGCAAGCGCGCCGCCGCGCCTGCCCCCGAGACGCAGCCGGCGCCCGAGGCCGCGCTGCCCGACGCGTCACCGCCCGACGCGTCATCGCCCGACGCTGCCCCGCCCGACACCGCATCGCCGGACACCGCACCGCCGGACACCGCATCGCCCGACATGGCGTCGCTCGTCTTCACCCACGGCCTCGCCTGGTTGAAGCGGAGCACCGGCAAGTCCGAAAGCCACTGCCGCGGCCTGCTCGGCCGATGGCGCAAGGCCTTCGCCGAACGGGGCGGCGGCGACGCGGCGCTGATCGACGCGCTCGGGCGGGCGCAGCGCGAGGGCGTGATCGAGCCGGTGGGATGGATCGAGCGCGCGCTGGCCCAGCACAGGGCCGCGGCGTCGTCGTCTTCGGCGGGCGGGTGGAACTGACGCCATGGACCTGTTCGCCCGGCTCCACGCCCTCGCGATCGCCTGCCGCCCCCGGCCCGGCACCCAGAAGACCCTCTGCCCGAGATGCTCGCATGTCCGCAAACACCGCACCGACCGCTGCCTCTCCCTCACCGTCGCCAGCTCGGTCCGCGAGGCCGTCTGGCTGTGCCACCACTGCGGCTGGCGCGGCGCCGTTCGGCACGGCGCAGCTCACGGCGATCTCCGCCCGCGGCCTCGACCCGGAGCTGATGGTGCGGCTTGGCGTCGGCGCCTCCGATCGATTGGCTGACGGCATCGCGATCCCGTTCTTCGCCGACGGCGCGGTCGTCGCCTGCAAGCACCGCACGCTGGGCCCCGACAAGCGCTTCACCCAGGAGGCGGGCGGGCGGCAGATCTTCTGGAACCTCGACTGCCTCGCCGACGAAACGCTTGCCGGCGAGCCGCTGATCGTCACCGAGGGCGAGCTCGACGCCATCGCCGCCATCCAGGCCGGCTTCCCGCGCAGCGTCTCGGTGCCGGGCGGCGCGCCGGCCGAACCGAGCGACGGCGAGGGCGAGGGCGAGGGCGACGGGAGGAGCCGGCGCTACGCCTTCCTCGACGCGGCCGGGCCGCGGCTGGCTGCCTGCCGCGAGATCGTGCTCGCCGTCGACGGCGACGGGCCGGGCGCCAACCTGCTGCACGACCTCGCGCGGCGGCTGGGCCGGCATCGCTGCAAGTGGATCGCCTGGCCGGCCGGCTGCAAGGACCTCAACGACGTGCTGCGCGTGCACGGCGAGGCCGGCGTGCGGGCGGCGATCGCCTCGGCGCAGTGGCTCGCGCTCGAGGGCGTCTACCGCCTCTCCGAGCTGCCGCCCGTCATGCCGCCGCCGGCGCTGAAATCGGGCGTGGCCGGACTCGATCCGCACTACCGCCTGCGCCGCGGCGACTTCTGCGTCGTCACCGGCCTGCCCGGCCACGGCAAGACCAGCCTGGTGAACGAGATCGCCTGCCGCATGGCGTGGACGCACGGCTGGAACACGGTGTTCGCGAGCTTCGAGCAGGTGCCGCAGGTCGATCACCGCCGCGCGCTGCGCTCGTTCCATGCGAGCCGGCGCGAGACGGAGATGGACCTCGCCCAGCGCGCCGCCGCCGACGCCTGGATCGACCGCCACTTCGCCTTCGTGGTGCCGGGCGAGGACGACGAGGTGACGCTCGCCTGGACGCTGGAGCGCGTGGCCGGCGCCATCCGCCGCTACGAGGCGAGCCTGGTGGTGATCGATCCGTGGAACGAGATGGACCATGCGCGGCCGGCCGACATGACGCTGACCGAATATGTCGGCTTCGCCATCCGCCAGTTCCGCCGCCTGGCGAAGAAGCACGCCGTGCACGTGATCGTGGTCGCGCATCCGGCCAAGATGCAGCGGGCCAAGGACGGCAAGTATCCCGTGCCCGGCCTCTACGACATCTCCGACTCGGCGCACTGGAGCAACAAGGCCGACGTCGGCGTCGTCGTCCACCGCGACAGCCTGATCGACGACCGCGAGACCCTCATCCGCGTCGTCAAGAGCCGCTACCACACCGCCATCGGCACCCCCGGCGAGGTGAAGGTCGTGTGGGACGAGGGGCGGACAAGGTTCGGGCGGGGGTAGAACGCGGTGCCGGTGGCCCGCCGCGACAGGGTCGAGCAGTTGCGGCGCCCTGCGAAGGATGGCATCTGGCCGGGGCCTTTCGAGCCTTGCGGGGCGGGGAGCGGACGGGATGGATGTCATCATCGTCGTCGATATGCAGGTCGGGATGCTGGACGATGCGCCCAAGTACGACCTGCCGGGGCTGGTCGACCGGATCAACGCGCTGACGGCGATGGTTCGAGCGGAAGACGGCAAGGTCATCTGGATCAGGCATTGCGGCAGGGCCGGCGACGGTTTCGAACGGAACTCGGCCGGCTGGGATTTCCTGCCGGAGCTGATCCGCCGGCACGACGACATCGTGGTCGAGAAGAGCCTGAACGATCCCTATGTCGGGACGGACCTGAAACGGATCCTGGACGAACTCGCGCCGCGCCGCGTGCTGATCGCCGGCTGGGCAACCGACTTCTGCGTCGATGCGACGGTCCGCTCGACGGTCTCCTGCGACCAGGACGTCGTCGTCGTGAGCGACGGCCACACGCTCAGCGATCGCCCCCACCTCGACGCTCCGGCCGTCATCGCGCATCACAACTGGGTCTGGAGCAACCTCATCACCAACCGCTCCCTCAGCGTGCGGCCGGCGAACGAGCTGCTGGCGGCACGGGCCGGCATGGCGAAGACCTGAAGCCGCTCCGCCGGCGCCGTCACCGCGCGCTCTGCCCGAGCCGCGGTTCGGTGCCGGCGAGCAGGCGCTGGATGTTGGTGCGGTGGCGCAGGATCACGTAGAGGCCGCCCGCGATCACCAGGAGCTGAGTGGGCAGCGGCTGGCCGAAGCTGAGGGCGATCGCCGTCAGCGCCGCCAGCATCGAACTCAGCGACACGATGCGCGAGAGCGCCAGCACGAGGCCGAACGCGGCGGCGGCGCCCAGCCCCATCGGCCACGACAGCGCCAGCAGCACGCCGAGCCCGGTCGCGGCCGACTTGCCGCCGGTGAAGTGCAGCCAGATCGAGCGGCTGTGGCCCACCACCGCGGCGAGGCCGGCGAGGGCGACCGCCCACGGCACCCAGGCGTGCGCATCGAGCCCCGTCGGCGGCGCCACGGACGGCCCGATCGACGGTCCGGTGGCGAGCCAGGGGAAGAACCAGCGCGCGAAGGCGATCGCCGCCGCGCCCTTCAGCAGGTCGATCACCAGCACCGCCAGCGCCGGCCCCTTGCCCAGCGTCCGCAGCACGTTCGTCGCCCCGGTGGATCCGGAGCCGTGCTGGCGCAGGTCGATGCCCTTCAGCAGCCGGCCCGCCAGATAGCCCGTGGGTGTGGCGCCGAGGAGATAGGCGACCGCCCCTCCCGCCATGCTCGCGATCCAGAACAGCATGCGCTTCCCCCTCGACGCTTCCTCGTTGTCGGATCGTCTTATCGTCTTTCCGCCCGGTGCCGAAAGCGTCATGCCCTCCGCGGCGTGGCCGGCGCGTCGCCATGTGCGGCGCCATTCCTCTGGCCGGGCCTTGGCCGGTTCCGCTATCACTCCCGCCTCTACATCGCTTCCGGCGCGTGCCGCCGGAGTCAGGGAGGCACCGATGGGCAGCTCGCGCGGCCATTGGGAACAGGTCTATGCCGCTCGGCGCGCCGAGGCGGTCAGCTGGTATCAGCCGCAGCCGGCGCAGTCGCTGGCGCTGATCGAGGCGGCGTCGCCGGATCATGCGGCCTCGGTCATCGATGTCGGCGGCGGGGCCTCGACGCTGGTCGATGCGCTGCTCGCCCGCGGCTTCTCCGATCTCACGGTGCTCGACATCGCCGCGCCGGCACTGGCGCAGGCGAAGGCGCGGCTCGGCAAGGATGCCGGCCGGGTGGCGTGGATCGCGGCCGACATCACCGCGTGGCGGCCGCCGCGCACCTGGGACATCTGGCACGATCGCGCGGTGTTCCACTTCCTCGTCGAGCGCGCCGCGCAGGATGCCTACATCGCCGCCCTCGGCGCGGCGACGCGGCCGGGCGCGACGGTGGTGCTCTCGACCTTCGCCCTCGACGGGCCGGAGAAATGCAGCGGCCTGCCGGTGCAGCGCTACGACGCCGAACGGCTGGCGGCGCGGCTGGGGCCCGGCTTCCGGCTGGCCGGGCAGGCGGCCGAGCGCCATCGCACGCCGGGAGGCGCCGAGCAGTCCTTCGTCTATGCGGTGCTGAAGCGGCAGTAGGAGGCGGGCCCCGACGGTGGCCGATGGCCGCGGCCGCCGGCTATGATGCCGCCGGGGTCCGGGGACGAAGGGGGGAGGTTCCCTGTCGAGATGACCGTCACCAAACATCGGGCGCGACCGGCGACAGGCCGCATCGCGTGTCGTCTCGTGCTTGCCTCGATCGCCGTCACGGCGATGGCGGCGACGGCGCGGGCGCAGGACTACGACGTGCTCCGGGGCCGGTGCGCGTCGGCGGCGGCGGCGGAAGCCATCCGCGCCTGCAGCGAGATCATCGCCCTGAACGTCGAGGGCGAGGCGTCGCTGGCGGCGGCCCACTTCAATCGCGGCGTCGCCTACGCGAAGGAGCGGCGGTTCGATCCGGCGCTGCTCGATTTCGACGAGGCCGTGCGCCTCGCGCCGTCCGTCGCGCGGTTCTGGAACGGCCGCGCCGGCATCTGGATCGCGCAGGGCAAGTACGACCTCGCGCTGGCGGATCTCGACCGCGCGCTGCGCCTCGATCCCACCCTCGCCAAGGCCTTCCACAATCGCGGCAACGCGCTCTGGATGAAGGGGCAGCTCGACGCGGCCCTGCAGGCGTTCGACCGCGCCCTCGAACTCGACCCGCAGGACGTCGACGGGCTGGCGAGCCGCGGGCAGATCCATGTCGACAAGGGCGAGCCCGAGCGCGGCGAGCACGATTTCCGGGAAGTGCTGCGGCTGCGGCCGGACGATGCCGCCGCCTATATCGGCCTCGCCTATGTCGACCTGCTGCAGAAGCGCTACGACCAGGCGCTCGCCAACTACAACTGGGCCGCCCATCTCGATCCGAAATCCATCCAGGCGCTGCAGGGGCGCGGCCTCGCCGAGTTCAAGCTCGGCCACTACGAGTCTGCCGTCGCCGCCTTCGCGCAGGCGCTGGCGCTCGATCCGGCCTACGCGCCGGCCCTCTATGCGCGCGGCGTGGCCCGCGTCAGGACGGGCGACAAGGCCGGCGGCGAGGGCGACATCGAGGCGGCGACCCGGCACGACGCCAAGATCGCCGCCACCATGGCCGGCATCGGCATCTCGCCCTGACGCGCGCCGGCAGCCGGGCGCCGGCCCGACGGTGGCCGATGCCCGCGGCGGGCGGCTATGGTCTGCACGAGGGTCTGCACGGGAGTCTGGGCGGGCCGGCAGGCGCCGCGGCGAGCGGACGGCAATAAATAAAAGGGGATGAGGCTTCGATGACGTTTCCGAGTGTGACCGCGACCTATGCCGCGCTGTTCGGGCTGATCTTCCTCGGCCTGACGGCCTGGGTGATCGGCGGCCGGGCCAGGTTCAAGGCCCATCATGGCGACGGCGGCGAGGAGCGGCTGAACCGCCGCATCCGCGCCCACGCCAACTTCGCCGAATACGTGCCGCTGATCCTGATCCTGGTGGCGCTGCTGGAGGGCGGCGGGGCCAACCGTTCGATCGTGAACGCGCTGCTGGCGCCGCTGCTGGTCGCGCGCCTCGCCCATCCGTTCGGCATGGTGGCGCCGATCGCCTCGCCGCAGCAGTTCGGCTTCCGCGGCCTCAGCGTCATCGTGACGATGCTGGTGCTGTTCGCGGCGTCGCTGCTGCTGCTCGCGCGCGTGCTGTAGGGCGCAGACCTCGGCCGGGGCGGGGCGGGATCTCAGTCGCGCGGGTTGCGGAAGACGACGCAGGCGCCGCCCGCCGCCCGCAGCTTCGCGCACAGCGTCTCTGCCTCGGCCCGGCTCTTCTCCGAGACCCGGACGGCGAAGGTCGGCAGGTCGTGGCGGCGCGCGGTCAGGATCAGTGGCAGGCGGTCGCCCAGGATGGCGGTGTAGCGGCGCCGCAGCCGCTCGTAGGTGGCCAGCACGGCGCCTTCGGACCAGTTGCCGGCGAGCTGCACGCCCCACGGCCCCCAGGCCGGGCTGGAGGTGAGGGGCGGCCGGCGGCGCGTGCTGTTGTCGATCATCAGCTTGGCGAGCTCGACGCAGCGCGTGCCGGCGGGCGCGGCCGAGGACTCGAACCGCGGCGTCGGGCGCGCGATCCAGGCCTCGGCGCTGTAGCCGGTGACGATGCGGACATAGGCCTGCGTCTCGCCCGGCAGCAGGCGGCGGCCGGCGAGCCAGGCCTCGACCTGGTCGGGGCCGGCATTGTAGGCCGCCGCGGCGAGGCCGAGGTTGCCGCGGAACGTCAGGCGCAGCTCGCGCAGGTAGCTCGCCGACTCGCGCAGCGCCTGCAGCGGCTCGAACGCATCGGCAAGGCCGCGCATGGCGGCGGTCTGGGGCATGAACTGCGCGATGCCCTGCGCGCCGGCCGGGCTGACCGCGCCCGAGTCGAAGCGGCTCTCCTGCCAGATCAGGCGGGTGAAGAACTCCTCGGGCAGGTCGTTGGCGGCCGCCGCCTGCGAGAGCGTGCGGCAGATCTCGTCGACGGAGGGATGCGCCTCCTTCGCCTTCGCCGCGGTCGTCGTGGCCCCGGCCTGCGACCCGGCTTGCGGCCCGGCTTGCGGCCCAGTTTGCGGCCCAGTTTGCGGCCCAGTTTGCGGATCGGCGCGCGCCGGCACCGGCTGCGCCAGGGCGACGGCGAGCGCCGCTGCGGCCGCCGCACCCCGCAGCGCCGGCTGCCACCGGGCCCTCGCCGGCCTCATCGGATCAACGCGCGCCACCATGTCCCGACAGGCTTCCTTCCCCGCGCCGCCGCCGGGGTCCGCCCGGCCCGGCAGGGATCGCTCCGCCGCAGGATAGCGTAGCGGCGGGCCGCGACCCTAGAGAACCGTGATCTCCAGCCGCTCGCGGCCCTTGCCGGGATTGCGGCGCCGGACGCTGACGGTGCCGACCTCGCCGGTCGAGCGCGGATGGGTGCCGCCGCAGGCCATCTCGGCGAAGCCGTCGACCCGCCAGAAGCGGCGCTGGTTCGGCACGTCGCTGAAGCCGGTGACGATGGGGCGGTCGGCGCGGACCAGCGCGTTGGCCTCCCGCTCCAGTTCGGCCGCGACCGCCGACAGGCTCTCCTCGCAGGCGAAGTCGATGCGCGCCTTGGCCGGCGCGACGTGGGCGCCGATGCGGACGATGCCCGGCAGGCGCCGGTAGGCGAGCTGCAGGACCATCTCGGCCGCGAAGTGATGGCGCATGAGGCCGTGGCGGCGCGGCCAGTCGATCAGCACGTCGACGCTGTCGCCGGCGGCGAGGCCGTGGTCCGGCGCCAGGCGGTAGACGATGTCGAGGCCGTCCTTGCGCGCCTCCGCGACCGCCCGGCCGCCGATCGTGCCGGCATCGCTCTCCTGGCCGCCGGAGAAGGCGAAGAAGATCGTCGACTGCAGCCGGATCGTCTCGCCCGCCGCCGCCGACACGGTCGTCGTCAGGCTGGTGCGGTAGGGATCTTCCCAGAAGAGCTTCGTGGTCATCGCAGGAGGCGGTCCGGTTGCGGCGGATCGGCCGGTGCCCGTCAGCAGATCGCGCCGTCGCCGACGGCGCCGCTGCTGCCCGTGCTGTCGCCGGCGTTGCCGTCGGCGTCCCTGGCGGCGAACCAGGCGCGGCAGTTGGGCCGGAACAGCAGGTAGATGGACAATCCCACCAGGCCGAGCTGGACCGCCGCCACGTAGGCCATCGGCACCCGCTCCACCAGCAGCGAGAAGTGGGCGAGGTCGTAGAAGAGGATCAGCAGCGAGAACGGGCCGACCAGGAGCCAGCGGGCGAGGTTGCTGCGGCGGCGGCTGGTGAAGGCCATCAGCGCGACCGCGATCAGGAAGCCCACCACGTAGGTGAGCGCCGCCACGAAGGGGCCGACCAGCGACATCGAGTAGTCGAACATGTCGACGTCGATGACGACGGTCACCGCCAGCGTCGCCAGCCACGCCTGCTCGAAGGAGAAGATCTCGGGCGGCGTGTCCTCATAGGCGGCGAAGTATTCGGAGAGGGAGTCGAACATGCCGTCTCACGAGGCCGATCCGCCGGCGGCGGATGCCTTGGCGGCCGCCGGCTTGACGTGGATGTGGGAGATCACGCGCTTCACGCCCGGCACGGACTCGGCGGCCTTGCGGTAGGCCGCGTGCTCCTCCTCGCTGCCGACGATGCCCCAGAGATGGACCTCGCTCTTCTCGACCGCGACGTCGAGGTTCACGGCGTTGGACCAGCTCTTGCCCTGCAGCGCCGCCATCACCTTGCCGCGCAGGTCCTTGTCCTCGACGGCGAGCGGGCGGGTCTCCAGCCCGCTGGCCTGGGCCGCGACCACGCGCAGGAGGTCGATGCGGCTCACGATGCCGACGATGGCGTTGTCGCGATGCACCGGCAGGTGCTTGAGGCGCTTCTCGACCATCATCGTCACCACGTCGTTGAGCGGCGCGGTGTCGGCGATGGTGATGACGTTCCTGGTCATCACGTCGGTGACGTGCCGGCTCTGCAGCAGCTTGGCCGTCACCGCCGCGCCGTCGGCGGCGCCGCCCTCGGTGACCGGCTCCAGCGCCGCATAGGGCAGCAGGTCGGCCTCGGTGACGATGCCCAGCATCGTGCCGTGCTCGTCCAGCACCGGCATGGCGCCCACGCGCATGTTCACCAGCAGCGCGGCTGCCTCGAGCACCGTCGCATCGGATTTCACGGACATGATCCCGTCCGTCATCACATCCTTGGCCTGCATCGTCCGAACTCTCCCCGTTCCCACACCATTGTCGTTTAGATGGCCCGTTTCGTCGATCCTTGACTTGCGTCAAGCCATCGCCCGCCGGGGGCCCGGCCGGCCGCCGCTACTTCTTCCGCTCCGCCGCCTTGTAGGCGAGCCAGGCGACGATGGCGTCGATGTCGGAGTCGGGCAGGGCGTCGGGACCGAAGGCGGGCATCTTGAGGTCGGGCCAGGTGCGCACCGAGGCGGGATCGCGCAGGAGCTTGCGCAGCGCCTCGGGCCGGAAATAGTCGACCGGGTTCATGGGCGTGGCGAGGTCGGGGCCCTGCTCGGCCTCGCCCGCGCCGGCGAAGCGGTGGCAGGCCATGCACACCGCCACGAAGCGGTCGAGGCCGCGGCGGACGGGATCGGCGGCGGGCACGC
Source organism: Pseudomonadota bacterium (assembly GCA_018240685.1). GTDB lineage: Bacteria > Pseudomonadota > Alphaproteobacteria > Reyranellales > Reyranellaceae > Reyranella. Next base: position 9,321 of record JAFEFG010000004.1, read on the forward strand.
TCGCCGCCACGCCGAGGGCGGGCCAGCGCTTGAACGGGCTGTCGGTCGCGGCGAGCGCGGCGAGCCGGTAGGCCCAGTATTCGCTGCTGACGGCGGTCCTGGCGCCGAGGCGCCAGACGATGGTGAAGGGGCCGGCGCTCTTGCCGTCCGCCTTGCCGGGGATCGGCGGCCACGGCCGGGCCGGATCCTCGACGGCCAGGAACGCCTCCGCCGGCGCATCGGGTCCGCCCTCCAGCAGCCGGGCCGGGATGCCGACGGAGAAGTTGTCGGTGGCGCGCGCCTGCACGTAGTCGTCGTCGCCGACCGCCAGCCGCTTGAGGAGATCGGCCATCGGGATGGCGCGATAGGTCATGGCGCGGCGATAGACCGGATCGGCCGCGATCGTGACCTCGCGCGTGGCGGGATCGGCCAGCAGCGCCGCCGCGGTCACCTGGCGGGAGCCGTTGCGGCCGGCCAGCGTCAGCGTCTGCGCCGCGGCGCTGCCGGCGAGCCCGGCGAGAAGGAGCAGGGCGAGGAGGAGGCGCATCGCTGCCGGCCGCCGCTCAGCGCTCCAGCTCGGCGGCGGCCGCGAAGTCCTGGCTGCCGAACTGGCCGGTCCATCGCCATGACAGCTTCCCCGCGACGATGCTGGCCGTGACGGTGCCGCCGTCGATGCACTTGTCCCGGCCGTAGGTCAGGGTTTCCCGATACCGCGCCGCGCCGCCGTCGGCGGCGAGCGGGGTCAGCGTCCCGCCGCAGCCCAGCGAGGGATAGTCGATCGATCCGCCGCTCTCGCCGATCTTCATGACGATCTGCCATTCCTGGTGAGGCCCCTGCGGCACCTGGTGGCCGGTCCCGTGCCACGTGCCGGCAAGCGACGCCGGTGGAGCGGCGGTCGGCGGAGCGGCGCTCGTCGGCGCGGCGGGCGCGGCCGGCGCCGCGGTCCTGCTCACGCGGCAATCCTCGAGCGAGATCGGGATCGTGTTCGGCGGCGTCAGGGAGCGGTCGAGCATCGAGATCGTCCGCGGGATCTGCAGGCCGTCGATCGTCTGGTAGGCCAGCGCGACTTCGAGGTCGGTGGCCCGGTCGCTCCCGTCGGTCGGCCGGTATGTCGTCCGGTAGCCGCCCAGCAGCAACCCGTCGGGCGTCGTCTTGAATGTCGGGACGAGCGTGGAGATGCCGCTCGGCGTCCTGACCTCGGTCCGGCGGATGACGAGGTCCTTGCCCAGCGCGATCGACATCGCGGTGTCGCCGGCCGCCGACGTGACGAGCCACTGTCCCGGCTGCTCGGCCAGCTTGAACGCCGTCGACGGCGACGGCAGGGGCGAGTCGACGACGAACGTGCCGAAGGCGGCGAAGACGCCCTGCAGCACCTTGTCGAGGCCGGCCGATACGTTCTGCAGCCCCTCGATCTCCCGGGCGTTCTCGGTGCCGAAGGCGCCGTGGGCGACCGTGAGATCGTGCCCTCCCTTCAACGACAGGGTGAAGCGGACCCGGTTCAGGGCCGCGACCCCGCGATCCGTGCCGGTCGGGTTCTGCTTCCGCTCTTCGGCGAAGATCGTGCCCCAGTCGGGCCGGACCGAGCATTCGAGGCCGGTGAAGCCGCGCGACGCCAGGGAGTAATAGGCCTGCCGCGCCCGGGCGATCGTCTCGTCGCCGGTGTCGGCCCACGCCGGTCCGCCGCACAGGGCAAGCGCGAGGACGGGAAGTACGCTCTTGTGGAACATCGCAGGATCTCGAATGGCCGCCGACGGGCGCCGAGCTTATCCGGCCCCTCGCCGCGGTGCCATCACGCCCTCATCCGCTGGCCGCCGATGCGATGGGAGGCCAGCACCTCGGGCTTGAAGGCGACGCCGTGGCCCGGCCGCTCGGGCGGGCGCATGGTGCCGTCCCGGGCCGGCAGGATCGGCTCGATCCAGAGATCGTCGTTCCAGTCCATGTATTCGAGGTAGCTGGCGTTGGGGATCGAGGCCAGCAGGTGGACCATCTGCTCGTGGAACAGATGCGGCGCGAGGCGGATGCCCCACGGCTCGCCGGCGGCGGCGATCTTGCGCAGCTCGGTGTAGCCGCCGCGCATCGGGTCGGGCTGCAGGATCGGCACGCACGGCGTCTCGAAGAAGGGTCTGAGGTCCTGGCGCGTGAAGTGGCTCTCGCCGCCCACGACGCGGGTCTTGAGCGCGGCGGCGATGCGGCGGTAGCCGGCGAAGTCCTCGGCGATCACCGGCTCCTCCAGCCAGTAGGGATCGTAGTCGTCGAGGCGGTGGCCGGCCTGGATCGCGGTGTCGGCGTCCCAGCCCATGTTGACGTCGATCATGATCTCGATGCCGTCGCCCATCGCCTCGCGCATCGCCTTCACGTTCAGCACGTCCTCGCGCCACGGCCGGATGTGCGCCACCTGCATCTTGATGGCCTTGAGCCCCAGGGCGGTGAATTCCTGCGCCCGCGCGATCATGCCGTCGCGGCCGAGGCCGCGGAAGCAGCCCGAGCCGTAGGCCGGCACGCTTTCGCGCGAGGCACCCCAGAGCCGGAACAGCGGCAGGCCGGCATGCTTGCCGACCAGGTCCCACAGCGCCATGTCGACCGCGCTCTGGGCGAAGACGGTGACGCCCATGCGGCCGAGCCAGAAGTTGGCCTTGTAGAGCTGGGTCCAGATCGCCTCGATCTCGGTGGCGTCGCGGCCGATGACGTGCGGGGCGACCAGCTCCTTCATCGCCGCGTCGATCGTGTGCAGGCCGCCGCGCAGGGGCTGGAGGTAGCTCATGCCGGTGTGGCCGTCCGCGGTCTCGACCTCCAGCACGTAGATCTCGCGGAACGGGTCGGAGAGGATGCCCGCGGCCGGCGGCTTGCCGCGCCACGGCACCTGCAGCAGGGTCGACCGCAGCTCGACGATGGTGGTGGGCTTGGTCATTGCGCTCTCCCCGGTCGCTCCTTCGGACGCCCGCACTATGGGGCGCCGCCGCCGCGCCTCCAATGGCCGTTCGGCCGCTGTGCAGAAGGGAATGGACGTCGCTGTGTGAAGTAGGTCACATACAGCGTTTGCCGACTGTCCTATCGTGACGGTGTCGCGCTGCGTTGCGTTCCTGCCTTTCGACGTGTCGAACAGGGAGACAACCATGGACGCCATGCTCAGGGACGACGTGCTCACCCGCGAGATGCTGCAGGGCTTCGCGGGCCGCGTCGCGCACTACGATCGCGAAAACCGGTTCTTCAGGGAGGATTTCGACGAACTGGCGAGGTCCGGCTATCTCACCATGGCCGTGCCCGAGGAGCTGGGCGGCCGCGGCCTGACGCTGGCCGAAGTCTGTCGCCAGCAGCGCACGCTCGCCTACCACGCGCCGGCGACGGCGCTCGGCATCAACATGCACGTCTACTGGACCGGCGTCGCCGCCGATCTCTGGCGTGCCGGCGACCGGTCGCTGGAGTGGATGCTGCGCGAGGCGATGGCGGGCGAGATCTTCGCCGCCGGCCATTCCGAGCGCGGCAACGATCTGCCGCTGCTGCTGTCGACCACCAAGGCCCAGCGCGTCGACGGCGGCTTCCGCTTCAGCGGACACAAGATGTTCGGCAGCCTGGCGCCGGTCTGGACGCGCTACGGCCTGCACGGGCTGTGGGCCGATGCCGAGGGCGGGCCGAAGATCGTGCACGCCTTCCTGTCGCGCGACAGCGCCGGCTACAAGATCGTCGACACCTGGGACACGATGGGCATGCGCGCCACGCGCAGCGACGACGTCGTGCTCGACGAGACCTTCATCCCCGACCGCTACGTCGCCCGCATCCTGCCGGCCGGCGGCGCCGATCCCTTCGTGCTCGCCATCTTCGCCTGGGCGGTGCTGGGCTTCGGCAACATCTATTGCGGCATCGCCCGCCGCGCGCTGGAGCTCGCCACCGAGGGCGTGAAGAAGAAGACGTCGGCCGCGGTCAGCCGGACGATGGCCTATCACCCCGAGGTCCAGCATGCCGTGGCGCAGATGGCGCTGGCCTTCGATCCGGTGGCGCCGCATCTCGACCAGGTGGCGCGCGACTGGAGCGACGGCGTCGATTACGGCCACGGCTGGCCGGCGAAGATCGTCTCCGCCAAGCATCACGCCGTCGAGGCGTGCTGGCGGATCGTCGACACCGCGATGGAGGTGTCCGGCGGCGCCGGCATGTTCCGCGGCAACGAGCTGGAGCGGCTGTTCCGCGACGCCCGCTGCGGCCGCTTCCATCCGGCCAACGCGATGCTGGTGCACGAGATCGTGGCCAAGACCCAGCTCGGCATCGACCTCGGCGAGCAGCCGCGCTGGGGCTGAACGCCCGGAAGGAGTCGCACCGGAGGGACCGCACATGGCAGCCGCCGACCAGGATGCCGGACGGGAAGCGCGGGAGGTCACGCGCGAGGACCTGCGGCGCTGGCTGTCCGCCAACGGCCTCGGCGGCCATGCCGCGAGCTTCGCCGCCAACGGGATCGACTGGGACGTCCTGGTCGATCTGACGGAGGCGGACCTCCGCGAGCTCGGCCTGTCGCTGGGCGACCGCAAGCGGCTCCTCAAGGCGATCCAGGCGCTCAAGGGCCAGCCGCTCAAAGACCAGGCGCCTGAGGGCACTCCTCCGGCGGCGCCCGCCGCCGGCAGCGGGATGCCACCGCCCCCGGCTCCGACTTCGGCTCCGACTCAGGCGCCGATCCCGGCGCTGGGGCCGAACCTGGCCGCCGAGCGGCGCTCCATCACCGTGATGTTCGTCGATCTCGTCGGCTCGACGCCGATGTCCGAGCAGCTCGATCCCGAGGACATGCGCGAGGTCCTGCGCGCCTTCCACGAGGGCTGCGCCGAGGCCATCGGCGCCGAGGACGGCCATATCGCCCGCTACATGGGCGACGGCATCCTCGTCTATTTCGGCTATCCGCACGCGCACGAGGACGACGCCGTCCGCGCGGTGCGCGCCGGCCTCGGCATCATCGCCAGCCTGCGCGGCACCAACCGGACCCTGGCGGTGCAGTACGGGGTGCGCCTGCAGGCGCGCATCGGCATCCATACCGGTCTCGTCGTGGTCGGCGATGTCGGCGCCGGCGCGGCGCGCGACCGCGAGGCGATCGTCGGCGAGACGCCCAACATCGCCGCGCGCCTGCAGGGAGAGGCCCAGCCCGATACCGTCGTCATCAGCGCCGCGACCCGGCGGCTGGTCGAGGGGCACTTCGTGTTCGAGGACGTCGGCTCGCGGGCGCTGAAGGGCGTGTCGTCCCTCATCCGCATCTTCCGCGTCGCCAGGCAGGCCGAATCGCCGGACCGCTTCGACGCCCGGGTCGATCGCGGCCTGACGCCGCTGGTCGGCCGCGGCGCCGAGCTCGAGATGCTGCGGCAGCGCTGGGAGCAGGCGCGCGAGGGGGAGATGCGCTGCGTGCTGCTGGTGGGCGAGGCGGGGATCGGCAAGTCGCGCCTGGTGCGCGCCTGCCGCGAGGCGCTGGCGGAGGAGCCGCACCAGGCCGTGAGCTGGCACTGCTCCTCCTATCACCGCAGCAGCGCCTTCTATCCGGTCATCGTCTGGCTGCTGCGCAGCCTCGGCATCAACCCGCAGCAGGAGGCGGACCTGTCGAAGCTGGAGGCGGCGGTCGACAGCCTCGGCATCGCCGACGCCGACGTGGTACCGACCGTGGCGTCGCTGCTGGGTCTGGCGGCCGAGCCCGCCGAGGAGACGTCGGGACTGGCCTTCCGGCGGCGGGTGCTCGATGCGCTGTCCGCCACCATCGACGCCATGGCGCGCCGGCAGCCGCTGCTGATGGTGGTCGAGGACGCCCACTGGATCGATCCCTCGACCCTCGACCTGCTGCGCGAGCTGCAGGAGCGGCTGACGGCGTCGCGGCTGCTGCTGCTGGTCACGGCGCGTCCGGAGTTCAAGCCGGGCTGGAGCTATCCGCAGCTCGTGCAGGTGAACCTCGACCGCCTGTCGCGCCGCGAACGCCACGCGATGATCGAGCAGCTCACGGCGGGCAAGGCGCTGCCCGACTTCGTCCTCGACCAGATCGTCCTGCGCACCGACGGCGTGCCGTTGTTCGTGGAGGAGCTGACTAAGACCGTGCTGGAGGAGAACGTCTGGCGCGACGCCGGCACCCACTACGAGCTCGAAGGGCCGTTCCAGGGCATCGCCATCCCGGACTCGCTGCAGGGCTCGCTGCTGGCGCGGCTGGACCGCCTCGATCCGTCGGCGAAGGAGATCGCCCAGATCGGCGCCGCCATCGGCCGCGAGTTCAACCGCGACCTGCTGCACATCGTGGCCCGGCAGGGCGACGAGAGCCTGGAGGCGGGCCTCGACCAGCTCGTGGCGGCGGAGATCGTGCGGCCGGTGTGGCTGCCGGCGGCCGGCGGCCGGTCCTTCGCCTTCCGCCACGCCCTGATCCAGGACGCCGCCTACCAGTCGCTGCTGCTGGCGCGCCGCCGCCAGTACCATGCCGCCATCGCGCGGGCCCTGCTGTCGGACTTCCCCGAGATCGCCGCGGCGCAGCCCGAGGTCGTGGCCCAGCATCTCACCACCGCCGACCAGGTCGATCCCGCGATCGACGCCTGGCTGCGCGCCGCCGAGAGCGCGATGGATCGCGGCGCCTATGCCGAGGCCCAGGCGCACGTGTCGCGTGGCCTGGAGCTGATCAAGCGGCTGCCGGGCGAGGAGAAGGGGAGGGCGCGGCGCGCCGTGCCGTTCCTGCTGACGCGCGGCCGGCTCGAGATCAAGGAGACGCGGACCCAGGCCCAGGTCACGTTCCACCAGGCCGCGACCATGGCGCGCGCGTGCGGGCTCGTGCGCGAATTCGCCTTCGCCGCCATCGGCATGTGCCAGGTCGAGCAGTTCGGCTACTCGCCAAGCCCGATGGCGAAGGAACTGATCCGCGAGGCGCTGGACAATCCGGCGCTCGACGACGCCAACCTGCGGTGCCGGCTGCAGTGCTGGATGGGGCGGGCGCTCTTCCTCAGCGGCGGCGACGTCCAGGGCTGCGCCACCTGCGTCGCCGAGGCGCGGGCGACCGCGGAACGGCTGGGCGACCGGCGCTGCCTGCACGACATCATGGCCACCGAGATGATGTACTACCCGACGCCCGTCGCGTCGGAGTTCGACCGCACGGCGCGCTTCGTCCGCGAGTTCTCCGAATCGGCGCGCCTGTTCGCCGATCCCTACGAGGCCATGTACTCGGCCGGCATCACCAGCGCGCGCTTCCTGGAGATCGGCGACATCGAGGGCTTCCACGAGACGCTGCGGCGCATCGCCGAACTCGCCCGCATGACCCAGGCGCCGGGCGACCGCTGGCTGCATCTGACGTTCCAGGCCCTGAGCGCCATGCTCGCCGGCGACTACGCCCTTGCCGAGAGGCGGGCGACGGAGGCCTACGCGGCCGTCACCGATGCGAGCCTGGGCCCGTATTCCGGCATCTACGGCATGCAGATGTTCGCGATCCGGCGCGACCAGGGCCGGCTCGCCGAGATCGCGCCGCTGGTGAAGCGGTTCGTGAACGAGAACCCGGACGAGGCGGTGTGGAAGCCGGGCCTGATGCTGATCGCCAGCGATGTCGGGTTCCATGTCCAGGCGCGGCAGCATTTCGAGGACTTCGCCGCGACCGGCTTCGCCGTTCCCGAGGACGCCAAGCGCCAGATCACGCTGACCTACTTCGCCGAGGTCTGCGCCGCGCTCGGCGATGCGGCGCGCGCCGAGCGCCTGCACGAGCTTCTGCTGCCCTACCGGGACGTCACGGTCCTGGCGCCGCCCAACACGCTCTGCAACGGCGCCATGGCCCATTATCTCGGCCTGCTGTCCGCGACGATGGCGGACTGGGAGACGGCGGAATCGCATTTCCAGGCCGCGCTCGCGCTCAACGAGCGGCTCGAGGCCTGGCCGCGCCTGGCCTGGACGCAGTTCGAGTACGCGCGGATGCTATTGGCACGGGGACGGAACGGCGATAGCGTACTCGCAGGTACTCTGCGCAAATCGGCCATGACAGCGGCCGAACGGATGGGCATGGGGGCCCTTCTGCAGCGCAGCGCGACACTCGAGGGGCGGGCGTGAACCGCCCGGGAGGGACTCATGCCGCGTTACATGATCGAGAGAAGATTCGCGGAGCAGGTGGAGGTGTCGAAGACCGACGCCGACAACATCCGGCGGATCAACGACGAGGAAGGCGTCAAGTGGCTGTTCTCCTTCCTCAGCGCCGACAAGCTGAAGACCTATTGTCTCTATGAGGCGCCGAACGCCGAGGCCATCCGTGCGGCCGCGCGGCGTGCCAACCTCCCGGCCGACATCGTCGTCGAGGTGGGCGGCGAGCTGCGGCCGGAAATGTTCGCCTGAGGGCTGCGCCTCGTCCCAGGCACGCGGCATGACCCCCGAGCAGATGTTCCGGCAGCATCCGCTGTTCGGATCGCTCGATGCTGGCGACCGGCAGGATCTGCTCGAGCATGTGCGGCTGCGGTCGCTGGCGAGCGGCCAGGTCGTCTTCCGCGAGGGCGACGAGGCCGACGGCCTCTACGGCGTGCTGAGCGGCCGCATCGTCGTGACCGTCGATTCGCCCAACGGCAAGGAGCTGATCCTCAACACCTTCGGGCCGGGGTCGTTCTTCGGGGAGATCGCCTTCCTCGACGGTCGCGGGCGGACGGCGACGGCCGTGGCCCGCGAGGCGTCGCGCCTGGTCTTCCTCGGCCGCGCGGCCTTCCTGCCGTTCCTGAGGGAGCGGCCGGCTGCTGCCATCCGCATGATCGCCTTCCTGTGCGAGCGGCTGCGGCGGACCACGCAGCTCGTGCAGGACTCGGCCTTTCTCGACGTGCCGACGCGCCTGGCCAAGCAGATGGCGGTGATGGCCCAGGACTACGGCGAGCGCGGCGCCTCGGAGACGACGCTCACCATCGCCGTGTCGCAGGCCGAGCTCGCGCACATGCTGGGCGTTTCCCGCGAGGTCGTGAGCCGCCAGCTCGCGCTCTGGCGCCATGCGGGTGCGATCGACATCGGGCGCGGGCGCATCGTCGTGCACGACGCCTCGTTTTTCGACCGCATCGTCGCGGGCGGCTGAGGTAACATGGCCGCGGACCGCGACCGGGATCGGATGCCGGTCGGGGCGGGGAGAGTCGGGAGAGCGATGAGGCGGATCTTCTTGTCGGCCGCGGCCGGCGTTGTCGTGTCGGTGTCGGGGGATGCCGTCTTCGCGCAGGACATGCCCTCGGGTTCCTACAGCTCGTGGTCGGAGGCGCAGAAGCAGCAGGCCGCGACCTTCCTCGGCGCGCATTGCCAGCAGGCGGAGCAATGCGGCGGCTACATCGCCGCCGCCCGCACCGGCCTCGCGCGCGCCTCCTACGAGGCCGCGGCCTGCATCGCGGCCTGCTTCGCGAGCAACCTGCCGGCCGACTATCCCGAGCTCGACGAGATCAGGAAGGTGGCGCACACCAACGCCGAGCAGGCGAAGAAGCTCGGCTCCTCCTACGAACCGCGCTTCGCGCCGGACGTCCCGGCCCCGCCGCCGCCCGCCGCGGCCCCGTCGAAATAGCGCCGGCTCGCCGCCCTATCTTTATCGACGGCGGTCACTATGATGCGCGCCGCCATGACGACCGGAACCCGCCTCTATCTCTTCGACACCACCCTTCGCGACGGCGCCCAGACCCAGGGCGTTGACTTCACCGTGGCGGACAAGGTGGCCATTGCGCGCGAACTCGACCGTCTCGGCATCGACTACATCGAAGGCGGCTGGCCGGGCGCCAATCCGACCGACGACCGCTTCTTCGCCGATCCGCCCGAATTCCAGAATGCGAAGTTCGTCGCCTTCGGCATGACCCGCCGCGCCGGCCGCTCGGCCGCCAACGATCCGGGGCTGAACGCCATCCTGCAGACCAAGGCGCGCAACGTGTGCATGGTCGGCAAGACCTGGGACTTCCATGTCGACGTGGCGCTGGAACTCGACCGCGCCGAGTATGTCGAGATGATCGCCGACTCCGTCGCCCATGCGAAGGGCCGCATGGACGAGGTGATGTTCGACGCCGAGCATTTCTTCGACGGCTACAAGGCCAATCCCGACTATGCGCTCGCCTGCCTGCACGCCGCCGAGAAGGCGGGCGCGCGCTGGCTGGTGCTGTGCGATACCAACGGCGGGACGCTGCCGCACGAGGTCGAGCGCATCGTCGGCGAGGTGTGCGCCAGGATCCCCGGCGAGAAGATCGGCATCCACACCCACAACGACACCGAGAACGCCGTCGCCAACACGCTGGCCGCCGTGCGGGCGGGCGCGCGCCAGGTGCAGGGCACCATCAACGGGCTGGGCGAGCGCTGCGGCAACGCCAACATGATCTCGCTGATCGCCAACCTGGTGATCAAGATGGGCTACGAGACCGGGCTGAAGGAGGGCGCGCTGCAGCGGCTGACGCACCTGTCGCGCCTGCTCGACGACCGCCTCAACGTGCCCACCAACCGCAGCGCGGCCTATGTCGGCACCCGCGCCTTCGCCCACAAGGGCGGGCTGCATGTCTCGGCGGTCGAGAAGGACCCCAGGACCTACGAGCATGTCGATCCCGAGACGGTCGGCAACCAGCGCATCATCGTCGTCAGCGACCAGGCCGGCCGCTCCAACATCATGGCGCGCTTCCGCCAGATCGGGCTCGAGGTCGACCCCAAGGATCCCGCCGTCGCCCGGCTGCTGGAGATCGTCAAGGAGCGCGAGGCCGAGGGTTACGCCTATGACGGCGCCGACGCGTCGTTCGAGCTGCTGGCGCGGCACGAGCTGCACACCGTGCCCGACTACTTCGCCCTGCAGAGCTTCCGCGTGCTGGTCGAGCGGCGCGTCAACGCCCGCGGCCAGCTCATCGCCATGTCGGAGGCGACGGTGAAGCTCGACGTCGCCGGCCATCGCGCGATGGAGGTGGGCGAGGGCAACGGCCCCGTGAACGCGCTCGATGCTGCGCTGCGGAAGGCGCTGGTGCCGGTCTATCCCGAACTCGCCGACATGCGGCTGGTCGACTTCAAGGTACGCATCCTCGATTCGGCCGGCGGCACGGCCGCGACCACGCGCGTGATGATCGAAAGCGGGGACGGCAAGGGGCGGCGCTGGTCGACCATCGGCGTGTCGCCCAACATCGTCGACGCTTCCTACAATGCGCTCTACGACGCCATCACCTACAAGTTGTTCCGTGACGGAGCGACGCCGGCGGCGGCGAAGGCCGCTTCCTGACGCGGGTGCAGCGCGAAGTCGGACGTTGGTACGCTGCGGTGCAGCGAAGAGTCGGTACGGTCGACAGTACCGGTGGTTGAAACTGGCAGCCATGACGCGCCTTTAGTTGACGCTGTTGGGCGCGGGTAAGACGATAAACACAATGGACGGAGAGCACATACCGGCGCAGGCCTCACCGCCGCCGCCGATCACAGTCAGCCCGCCGCACGTGCCGCGCGGGACGCGGTCGGGGCGGCGTGTCCTCGCGCGCGGCCTGATGTGGGCCCTGCCTTTCCTCGTCGCCGGCGGCGCGATCTTCGTCTGGCTCACTTCGGGCCGCTATGTCAGCACCGACAACGCCTATGTGAAGGGCGACCGCGTGATGCTCGCCACCGAGCTGAGCGGCATCATCACCGAAGTGCCGGCGCAGGAGAACGAGCACGTCTCGCGCGGCCAGCTCCTGTTCCGGCTCGACGACCAGCCCTACCGGCTCGCGCTCGCCAAGATCGACGCCGCGATCGACACCGCCCGCGCCGAGATCCGCGCCCTGCGCGCGCAGTGGCGCAGCAAGCGCGAGGAGATCAAGGCCGCGCGCAGCCAGGAGGTCTACGCGCAGGCCGACTACGACCGCCAGAAGGACCTCGCCGAGCGCAAGTTCGCCTCCGTGGCCAAGTTCGACGAGGCGCGCATGTCGCTCGACGTGGCGCGCCAGCGCATCTCGACGGCCGAGGAGGACCTGACGCGCATCGAGGCGGCGCTGGCCGGCAACCCGAAGATCCCGGTCGACGAGCATCCCAAGGTCAAGGAGCTGCTGGCCCAGCGCCAGGAGGCGCTGCTGAACCTGCGCCGCACCATCATCAACGCGCCGCTCGAGGGCATGGTGGCCAAGCGGCCCGTGCCCGGCACCTACGCCACCGCCGGCATGCCGGTGATGGTGGTGGTGGCCGACAAGGACCTCTGGGTCGAGGCCAATTTCAAGGAGACCGAGCTCACGCGCGTGCGGCCCGGGCAGCCGGCCACGATCCGCATCGACACCTATCCCGACATGGAATGCACGGGCCACGTCGAATCGATCGCCCAGGCCACCGGCGCGGAGTTCGCCGTGCTGCCGCCGCAGAACGCCAGCGGCAACTGGGTGAAGGTCGTGCAGCGCATCCCCGTGCGCATCGCCGTGAAGTGCGCCGACACCGACCCGCCGCTGCGCGTGGGCATGAGCACGCTGGTCGAGATCGACACCGGCCATCACCGCTCGATCGGCGACCTGCTGGCCGGCATCGGCCTGTGACCATCGACCCCGCCGTCCTGCGCCGACGCCGCTGGATCACCGTGGTGGTGATGATGGCCACCATCATGCACGCGCTCGACGGCACCATCGCCAACGTGGCGCTGCCGTCGATCCAGGGCTCGCTGTCGGCGACGCAGGAGCAGGTCTCCTGGGTCATCACCTCCTACATCGTCGCCTCGGCGATCATGACGCCGCTGGCGGGCTACTGCGCCGTGCGCTTCGGCCTGCGCCGCATCCTGGTCGGCGCGGTGATCGGCTTCACCATCGTCTCCATGCTGTGCGGCGTGGCGCAGTCGCTGGAGGAGCTGGTGCTGTTCCGCGCCCTGCAGGGCGGGTTCGGCGCCTCGCTGGTGCCGCTCAGCCAGGCGCTGATGATGGACACCTATCCGCGCGAGGAGCAGGGCAAGGCGATGGCCATGTGGGGCGTCGGCACCATGGTCGGCCCCATCACCGGCCCGACGCTGGGCGGCTGGCTCACGGACCAGTACACGTGGCGCTGGGTCTTCTACATCAACCTGCCGGTCGGCATCCTCTGCGCCACCGGCCTGATGCTGCTGATCAAGAACCAGGCCAGCGACAAGCCGCGCTCCTTCGACCTGCTGGGCTTCAGCCTGCTGGCGATCGCGATCGGCACCTTCCAGCTCATGCTCGACCGCGGCCAGCAGCTCGACTGGTTCGAATCGCGCGAGATCATCATCGAGACGCTGGTGGCGGGCGTCGCGGCGACGATGTTCGTGATCCACATGTTGACGGACGACCATCCGTTCCTGTCGCGCGACCTGTTCAAGAACCGCAACCTGATGATCGGTCTCGTCTTCACGGCGCTCGCCGGCCTGATCCTGATCGTCACCTCGACGCTGATGCCGCCCTTCCTGCAGCAGCTCAAGGGCTATCCGGTCTTCACCACCGGCATCGTCATGGCGCCGCGCGGGGCGGGCATGATGGCGGCGATGATGCTGGTGTCGCGCCTGATCGGCCGCATGGACGCGCGCTGGCTGATCGCCGCCGGCCTCGGCCTGTGCGGCCTGTCGCTCTACGAGATGTCGCTGTTCAGCCTCGATGTCAGCGAGAGCCGCATCGTCTGGAACGGCGTCTATCTCGGCTTCGGGCTCGGGCTCGTCTTCCCGCCGCTCACCACGCTTGCCTTCGCCACCATCCCGCAGCGCCTGCGCACCGAGGGCGCGGCGGTCAACGCGCTGCTGCGCAATCTCGGCGCCTCTGTCGGCATCGCCGTGCTGGTGTCGCTGCTCGACCGCAACACCCAGACCAACCATGCCGAGCTCAGCGAGAAGCTCTCGCCGTTCAATCCTGCCTGGCCGTTCGGCGCCGCCATACCGGGCGCCAACTCGCTGCCGCTCGCGGTATGGGACGGCGAGATCACGCGCCAGTCGGCGATGATCAGCTACCTCAACGATTTCCGCGTCATGATGATCTGCACCGTGGTGGTGATCCCGCTGCTGGTCCTCATGCAGCGCCAGGTCATGCTGCCGCGGCCGACGCGGCGCTGATGCGCCCCTGACAACGCACGGCCGAAACGCGCTATAGAGCCCCACATGGGACGAGCGTCGAAAGGGCAGGCCACGGCGGCGGCCGGGCCGGTCATCATCATGGTGCGGCCTCAGTTGGGCGAGAATATCGGCATGGCCGCGCGCGCCATGCTGAATTGCGGGCTGTCGGCGCTGCGGCTGGTGGCGCCGCGCGACGGCTGGCCCAACGAGCGGGCGCAGCGCGCCGCTTCCGGCGCCGACATCGTGCTGGAGCAGGCCGAGGTGTTCGATACCGTCGCGGAGGCGGTAGCGGATCTGGAGCACGTGGTCGCCACCACGGCGCGCAACCGCGAACTCTCGCAGCGCATCGTGACCGCCCGCGCGGCGGCGGCCGAGATGCACGGCTGGATCGGGCAGGGGCTCCGGGTCGGCGTGCTGTTCGGGCCCGAGCGCACGGGCCTCGAGAACGACGACATGGTGCATGCCGACACCGCGCTCTCGATCCCGCTCAATCCGCAGTTCTCCTCGCTGAACGTCGCCCAGGCCGTCCTGCTGGTGTCCTACGAATGGGCCACCGCCGCCGACGCCACGCCGCCCGAGCGCATGGCCGAGCATGCGACGCGGCCGGCGACCAAGGAGGAGCTGCAGAACCTGTTCGACCATCTCGAACGCGCGCTCGACCAGTCGGGGTTCCTGCGCCACAAGGACATGCGGCCCTCGATGGTGCTCAATCTGCGCGCGCTCCTGCAGCGCGCCGGGATGACCGAGCAGGAGGCGCGCACCTTCCACGGCGTCATCAAGTTCCTGTCCAAGCACAAGCACGAGGAATAGCCATGTCCACCACCGCCAAGATCGCCTGGGTCGACGGCATGCTGATGGTCGCCGAGGGCGGCAGCGGCCACACCATCACCATGGACGGCGCGCCCGAGGTCGGCGGACGCAACCTCGCCTCGCGGCCGATGGAGGTGATGCTGATGGGCATGGGCGGCTGCACGGCGATCGACGTGGTGTCGATGCTGAAGAAGCAGCGCCAGGACATCGAAGGCGTCGAGGTCTCGCTGGTGGCCGAGCGCGCCGGCGACCATCCCAAGGTCTTCACCTCGGTCAGGCTCGTCTACACGGTCCGCGGCCGCAAGCTGAACAAGGCGCTGGTGGAGCGCGCCGTGAGCCTCTCCGACGAGAAGTATTGCTCCGCCACCGCGATGATCAAGAAGTCCGCCAACGTCACCCACGAGGTGGTGCTGGTGGAGATGTGAAGGCAAGCGAGGCGGTGGCGATGATTCCGCCTCGTTTGCCGGCCGGTCAACGCATAAGCGCTGAAATCGTCGTGCGTTCGAGCGGTAGCTCAAACGGCGGCATTTTCCGCGTCTCCAGGCCGAACACGTCGCCTGCCGCATGGTCGACGGCCGGGATGTACAACATCGCCGGTTCCAGGCACAGGTTGACGACTTGCCCGACGATTACGTTCCCATTCTTGTCGAAGCGGGAAAGAGGCATGCAGATGAAGAGCTGCGCCTTCTCCCGTCCCACAGGCGTACGGAGCGAAACAGACCACGTGGCGGTCTCGATATGCTTTTCCTTTCCGGTCCAGCCGTACATGACATTCTGCGGCGAGAAATAGAGGACCTGATTACCTCGGCCCGGCGTATGCCGCAGGAATGTCGTGCCGGAGACATGTTGCCGGATCTGATCTTCTGTCCAGTTGCGAGCTTCGGCCTTTTCCGTCGGTGCCAAAAGTTGGTAGCTCGTTATATTGAACGGTCGGTTGGCGACCGCTTGCTGTGGCGGGCTGTCCTGGCCCGTTACACAGCCCCCAAGCAATAATGACGACAGCACCAGAGACATCCCTGACAACAACACGCGTACTTTCATAGAAATCAAACTCCCCCGAGTTTCGCCGCAAGGTAGCGACCGGCTTGTCGTTATTCCACCACTGGTTGGCATTAAATGTATGGTTTTTGCGCCATACCCCGCCCTTGACTTGACCGTCGCGGACAGTATCTTCCGCGGCTTCTTCCGGAGAACGTGGTTGCAGGCCAATTCGGGCCTCCATCCCGCCCCGAACCGCCCGCTGGCGACAGCGGAAATTCGGACCAAGGCCTATCCGGACAACACTCGCGGACGCCAACTGGCGCCGCATAACGATGGAGCAGTCGCGTGAGCAAGCGCGAGAATGCAAAGTTCAAGATCGACCGCCGCCTCAGGGTCAACCTGTGGGGCCGCGCCAAGAGCCCGTTCAACAAGCGTGAATATGGCCCCGGCCAGCACGGCCAGGGCCGCCAGAAGCCGACCGACTATCGCCTGCAGTTGATGGCGAAGCAGCGGCTCAAGGGCTACTACGGCTCGGTCTCGGAGCGTCAGCTTCGCCGCTACTACGCCGAAGCCGTGCGCCGCAAGGGCGACACCGGCGAGAACCTGGTCGAGCTGCTGGAGCGCCGGCTGGACGCGGTCATCTACCGCATGAAGTTCGCCATCAGCCCGTTCGCCTCGCGCCAGCTCGTGAGCCACGGCCACGTCAAGGTGAACGGCCGGCGCGTCAACATCGCGTCCTATCTCGTGAAGGACAACGACGTGATCGAGCTCACGTCCAAGGCCAAGGAGATGGTCCGCGTGATCGAGGCCACGCAGAGCCCCGAGCGCGACGTGCCGGACTACGTCACCGCCGACCACACGGAAATGAAGGGCACCTTCGTGCGCGGCCCCAAGCTCGCCGACGTGCCCTATCCGGTGCAGATGGAACCGTCGCTGGTGGTCGAGTACTACAGCCGCTGATCGGGTTTCCTGCCCGCACTTCGAAAGCGAAAGCCCGCCCTTGTGGCGGGCTTTTTGCGTTGGGGGCATCCTCACGGACGGAAGAGGGGTCATGACAGAAGACATCGGTGCATTCGTTCCCGGACCGCGCGTGCGCATCGAGGGCCGGGCCGGCGGGCCGCTCTCGGGCCTGAGCTTTGCCGCCAAGGACCTGTTCGACGTGGCCGGCGTGCCGACCGGCGGCGGCAACCACGACTGGCCGACCGGGCGCCCCATCCCGACGCGCCATTCCTGGGCGGTGCAGACATTGCTCGATGCCGGCGCGACGCTGATCGGCAAGACCGTCACCGACGAGGTCTCGCTCGGCATCCTGGGCGAGAACGCCTTCGACGGCACGCCGGTGAACGTGCGCGCCCCCGGCCGCGTGCCGGGCGGTTCGTCGTCCGGATCGGCGGCGGCGGTGGCGGCGGGGCTCTGCGATACCGCGCTCGGCACCGACACCGGCGGCTCGGTGCGCGTGCCGTCGAGCTTCTGCGGCCTCTACGGCATCCGGCCCACGCACGGGCGCATCGACACCACCGGCATGCTGCCCCAGGCACCGACCTCCGACACGACCGGCTGGTTCGCCCGCGATGCGGAGACCTTCGCGCGCGTCTCGTCGGTGATGCTGGGCGAGGCGATCCCGACCGCGCTGCCGACGAAGCTGATCGTCGCCGTCGATGCCTTCGGCTTCGCCGATGCCGATGTCGCCGAGGCGCTGCAGCCGATGGTCCGGCAGCTCGCCGCGCGGATCGGCGAGACGCGCGAGGAGATCATGGCGCCGCAGGGCCTGTCGGTATGGGCGCGGGCGCAGCGCAGCCTGCAGCCGGTCGAGGCCTACAACACCTTCAGGGACTGGCTCGACAAGGGCAATCCGCGCTTCGCCTTCTCGGTCGCCAAGGCGCTGGTCATGGGCTCGCTGACGCCGCAGGCCGACCAGAACTGGGCCGCGCTGATGCGCCAGGAAGTGCGCGGGCGCCTGCGATACCTGCTGCCGCCCGGCACCATCCTGTGCCTGCCGACGACGCCGTTCCCGGCGCCGCTGCGCGGCCAGCCGCTGTCGGTGCTCGATCCGCTGCGCGACCGCATCACCTGCCTGTGCGCGCAGGGCGGGCTTGCCGGGCATCCGCAGGTGAACCTGCCGGGCGCGACCGTCGACGGCCTGCCGGTGGGGCTGTCGATCATCGGGGCGCGCGGCAGCGATGCGACGCTGGTCGCGGTGGCGCGGGCGATGGAGCGGACGGCGCGCGCATGACCGACCTGACGCCGAACATCCCCGAGGTCGTCGCCGAGGTGAGCGCGCTGTTCGAGCGCTACGAGCAGGCGCTGATCGACAAGAACGTCGAGGTGCTGGACGCCACCTTCTGGAACAGCCCGCATGCGATCCGGCTCGCCAACCACGAGCACGGCTACGGCTTCGACCGCATCCATGCCCATCGCGTCGCGCGGCCGCCGGGGCCCGGCCACAAGGAGAGGCGGCTGCGCCTCGACGTCGTCACGCTGGGGCGCGACTTCGCCACCGTCACGCTCGTCTACAAGGTGCGCGGCAGGGAGATGACCGGACGGCAGATGCAGACCTGGGTCCGCTTTCCCGATGTCGGCTGGAAAGTCGTCGCCGCGCACGTCTCGATGATCGCGGAGCAGCCCGTCCTTTAGAAAGAACCAACAACGGAGGAAACGATGGCGGAAAAAGCGAAGGAAGAACGGCCGATGCCCAAGTTCGGCAATGTGCTCGATCCCGATCTCGCCTGGGTCGCCAAGGTGAGGGAACCGGCGCTCGAGCCCGAGCTGCCGATCGTCGATCCGCACCATCATCTGTGGGACCGGCCCAACAACCGCTACCTGCTGCCCGACCTCCTGGCCGACTGCAACGAGGGCCACAATGTCGTCGGCACCGTGTTCGTCGAATGCGGCGCCATGTTCCGCGCCACGGGGCCGGAGGAGATGAAGGCGGTGGGCGAGGTCGAGTTCGTGAACGGCGTCGCCGCCATGAGCGCGAGCGGCCTCTACGGCAGCACGCACGCCTGCGACGGCATCGTCGGCCATGCCGAGCTGCGCCTCGGCGCGCGCGTGCGCGACGTGCTGGAGGCGCAGATGCGCGCTACCGGCCGGCGCTTCTCCGGCATCCGCTTCTCGACCTGCTGGGACGCCGACACCCGCGTGCGGCGGGCGCGTACCGATCCGGCCGAGAGGCTGATGTACGACAGGACCTGGCGCGAGGGCTTCGCCCAGATCGGCAGGCTCGGCCTCACCTACGACTGCTGGATGTACCATCCGCAGATCAGGGAGATGGCCGATCTTGCCGCGGCGTTCCCCGACACGGTCATGGTGCTCGACCATGTCGGCGGGCCACTGGGCTTCGGCCCCTACGAGGATCACAAGCAGACCTTCGCTACCTGGAAGGCGGCGATGGCGGAGCTCGCCAGGCGGCCGAACATGAACATCAAGCTCGGCGGGCTGGGCATGCCGCTCGGCCTCTTCGAATTCTACAAGCAGTCTTCGCCGCCGAGCTCCGAGACGCTGGCCAAGGCCTACAAGCCGTGGATCGAGACCTGCATCGAGCTGTTCGGAGCCGAGCGCTGCATGTTCGAGAGCAATTTCCCGGTCGACAAGATCACGTCCGGCTTCGGCGTGCTGTGGAATGCCTTCAAGCGGCTGGCGGCCAATGCGTCTGCGTCGGAGAAGAAGGCGCTCTTCTCCGGCACGGCGACGCGCGTCTACAAACTCGCGCTGGCCTAGCAAGAACCGTGTCAGACGCCGGGCCGGCGAAGGATATTTTTCGCCGGCGCAAACATCCCTCGCTCGGGCGCGCGACAGCGACGTAAGCTCGATCCTCTTCGCGTAGTCTAGGAGGATAGTGCATGCGTCGTTTCCTGGTGTCAGTGGTGGTCGCCCTCGCGGCTGCAACCGGCTCGCTTGCCGCCAAGGCCGAGACGGTGATGAAGGTCGTGATGCAGTCGGACGTGAAGGCGATCGATCCGATCTGGAGCGGCGCCTATATCACCCGCGGCTTCGGCTACATGATCTACGACACGCTCTTCGCCATGGACGCGAAGTTCCAAGTCCAGCCGCAGATGGTCGACACCTGGAGCGAGAGCGAGGACGGGCTGACCTGGACCTTCAAGCTGCGCGACGGGCTGGAGTGGCACGACGGCACGCCGGTGACGTCGGAGGATTGCATTGCCTCCCTCAAGCGCTGGTCGGTGCGCGACGCGATGGGGCAGAAGCTCGCCGCCGTCCTGGCCGAATACAAGGTCGTCGACCCCAAGACCTTCCAGATCGTGCTCAAGGAGCGGTTCGGGCCGCTGCTGCAGGCGATCGGCAAGCCGTCGGTCGTCGTGCCGTTCATGATGCCGAAGAAGGTGGCGGAGACCGACCCCTTCAAGCAGATCGACAGCACCATCGGTTCCGGTCCCTTCATCCTGAAGCGGGATGAATGGAAGCCTGGCGAGAAGATGGTGTTCGTGAAGAACCCGAAATACAAGCCGCGCGCCGAGCCGATCTCCGGCATGGCCGGCGGCAAGGTGGTCAACCTCGATCGCGTCGAGTGGCTCTGGATTCCCGATGCGGATACGCAGGTGAACGCCCTCGTGAAGGGCGAGATCGACGCCATCGAAAGCCTCGACTTCGACCATGCGCCCGAACTGGAGAAGACCAAGGGCGTGAAGGTCCTGAAGAGCGCGGTCGTGAACCAGTACGTATTCCGGCTGAACTGGCTGCAGCCGCCGTTCGACAACGAGAAGATCCGGCAGGCCGTGACCTATGCGCTGAGCCAGCCGGAATTCCTGGAGGCCAGCGTCGGCGACAAGCGCTACTACCGGGCCTGCAAGGCGATGTTCACCTGCGACTCGCCCTATGCGACGACGGCGGGGATGGACGGGCTGATCGAGGGCAACGTGGCCAAGGCCAAGCAGCTCCTCGCGGAGGCGCACTACGACGGCACGCCGGTCGTGATGCCCCAGCCGACCGACCTCGGCGTGATCAAGCAGCTCGAGCCCGTCGCCAAGGCGCAGCTCGAACGGGCCGGCTTCAAGGTCGATGTCCAGCCGATGGACTGGCAGAGCATGGTGGCACGGCTCGCCAACAAGGGGCCGGTCTCCAAGGGCGGCTGGAACGCCTTCGGCACGAGCTGGCAGCAGATCGACATCCTCGATCCGCTGATGACGCCTTACCTGGCGGCAACCTGCGACAAGGCCCGCGCCGGATGGCCGTGCGACGCCGAGGTCGAGAAGATCCGCGACCGGTTCATCCACGCCAAGACCGAAGCCGAGCGCAAGGCGGCGGCCGATGAGGCGCAGACGCGGGCAATGCAGGTCGTGACGCATATCCCGCTCGGCGAGTGGTATTCGCTGAGCGCCGCGCGCGACAACATCACCTTCCCCGATCCGCGGCCGCCCATGTTCGTGTTCTGGGGCGTCAGCAAGAAGTAGCGGGGCCGGCGCCGCCTTCGCCGGCGGCGCCTACTCGGCAGCCTTGAGGGTGCGGGCCGCGGCGTCCTCGGCCTGCCAGCGCCTGGCGACCTGCGCGAGCTTGTCGAGCACCTCGTCGAGCTCGTGCGCGCGGTGGGTCAGCGAATAGGTGACCTTGGGCGGGATGGTCGGCTCGTAGTCGCGCCGCACCAGGCCGGCGCCTTCCAGCGTCCGCAGTCGCTCCGTCAGCATCTTGGCCGAGATGCCGCCGACGCGGCGCTTCAGTTCGCCGAAGCGCTGCGGCCCGAAGGTCCGCAGGTTGTAGACGATGTACGTCGTCCAGGGACCCATCAGCATGCGCAGGATGTAGTCCATCGGGCAGACGGCGCCGCCTTCCTTGCCGTGTTCAGGGGAGGTGTGGGGGCTCATTGGGAGAATCCGGTTGGTTACGATTTGGTACCTACTGGAAAAGATATAGTGCGCGGCTTAAATCTTTCCAGTCACTTTACGTAATCAAATTCCATGGAGAAACGGTTCGATCGTTTCTTCAGGAATATCAAAGGATTGGAGTGGATAATGAGCAACGTCGCGATCATCTTTCATTCGGGCTACGGCCATACGAAGGCGCTGGCCGAGGCTGTCGCCGCCGGGGCGAAGCAGGTCCCCAACACCAAGGTCAGCCTGATCCCGGTGGCGGACGCCGAAGCGCACGAGGCCGAACTCGATGCCGCCGACGCCATCATCTTCGGCTCGCCCACCTACATGGGCGGCGTCAGCGCCGAGTTCGCGAAGTTCAAGGACTGGACGTCCGGGCGCTGGATGAGCCGGGCCTGGCAGGACAAGCTTGCCGCCGGCTTCACCGGCTCGGCGTCGTGGAACGGCGACAAGCACAACACGCTCTATCAGTTCGTCACGCTCGCTGCGCAGCACGGCATGATCTGGGTCGGCCTCGGCCTGCCGCCGGGCAACAACCACTCCAAGGGCTCGATCGAGGACCTCAACCGCACCGGCGCATCGATCGGCGCGATGGCCCAGGCCAACGCCGACCAGGGCGTCGAGGGGATCGCGCCGAGCGACTTCAGGACGATGAACGAACTCGGCAAGCGCGTGGCGCTGGCGGCGCAGCGCTGGACCGCCGCACCGGTCGCCAAGGCGGCCTGACCGGCGGCGCGTCGTCCGCGCAAGAAAAAGGGGTCCTTCCATCGGAAGGACCCCCGCTTCGATGCAGAGGACGGTGCCTTGTCCCGTCACTTCTTGCTGATGTTCCAGAACACCGCCGCCGGCCCGGGCAGCCAGCCCTGGAGCCGGTCCTTGCGGTAGGCGCCGAAGGATTTGTATTGGCCCACGGGAGCGTAATAGGCCTGCTCGATCACGCGATCGGAGATGGCGTCACCCAGGGCCTTCTGCTTGGCCGGATCCGTGGCGTGCATGAACTCGTCCCGGAGCTTCTGCATCTCCGGATCGCACGGCCAGCCGAACCATGCCTTCTCGCAGGCGCCGGAGACGAACGAATTGACGCCGGGATTGTCCGCATCGAGGGTGATCGTCGTGGTGAAGAAGATGTTCCAGCCACCCTGGCTCGGCGGCTCCTTCTTGGCGCGGCGCGTCACCACGGTCTGCCAGTCCATCGACTGCAGGTCGACCTTGAAGCCGGCCTTCTCGAGCTGCTGCTTGGCGACCGGCTGCACGTTGTTCGACGACTGCAGGTCGGTCTGGTGAAGCATCACGATCGGCGTGCCGTCGTAGCCCGACTCCTTCAGGAGCTGGCGAGCCTTCTCGAGGTTCGGCTTGATCAGGAGATCGCCGTACTCCTTGCCGAACTTCGTGCCGCAGATCATGGGCGCATCGCAGACCTTGTAGATCGAGGGATCGCCGACCTGGGCGCGCAGCATGTCCTCCTGGGCGATCGCGTACATCGCCGCCTGGCGCGCCTTCACGTTGTTGAAGGGCGGCTGGAGCTGGTTGAAGCGCATGATGATCTGGCTGCCCTGCTCGTTCCAGGGATAGAGCGCGATGTTCTTGTCCGCCTTCAGGATCGGGAACAGGTCGGGCGGCGGCAGCTCGATGAGATCGACCTCACCCGCGACCAGCGCATTGACGGCCGTGCTGGGATCGGAGATGGCGAGCCATTCCACGCGGTCGACCTTGACGACCTTGCCGCCGGCCAGCATCGAGGGCGGCTCGGCGCGCGGCTTGTACTTCGTGTTCTTGACGAACACGATCTTCTCGCCGGGCTTCCACTCGTCCTTCTTGAAGACGAAGGGGCCCGAGCCGGTGAAGTCGGTGATCTGCTTGAAGGGATCCGTCTCCGCGACGCGCTTGGGCATCATGAACGGGACGTTGGAGGACGGCTTGGCCAGCGCCTCGATAACGAAGCCGAACGGCTGCTTGAGGACGATGGCGAAGGTCTTGGGATCGATCACCTTGAGTTCGGCGGTGTCCTTCATCATGAGCTGGCCGTAGCTGTCGCGGGCGGCCCAGCGCTTGATCGAGGCGACGCAGTCGTCGGCCGTGACCGGGGTGCCGTCGCTCCAGAGCAGCCCGTCGCGCAGCACAATGGTGTAGGTGAGCTTGTCGTCGGAAACCGTGTAATGATCGGCCATCTGCGGCTGAGTCTGCAGATTGGCGTCCTTGGCGAACAGGACGTCGTAGATCATGTAGCCGAAGTTGCGCGTGATGTATGCGGTGGTCCAGATCGGATCCAAGACCTTGAGGTCGGCGTGCGGCACCACGCGCAGCGTGGTTTCCGCGGCGGCCGGCTGGCCTATGAATCCGCATATGGCGAGGAGAAACAGCGCCCATTTGCTGCGCTTTGCGATCATTTCACGTCCTTTCAATTGGCCCGACGGGCTAATTGCACAAAAAGTGCCATGTAACCTGCAAGGAATAAAGCAATGCCGATGCCTACTGTCTTCGTGTCGCACGGTGCGCCGACCCTGATCCTGGAGAACGTGCCGGCGCGGGCGTTTCTTGCTGCACTGGGCACGCTCGTTCCGCCGCCGACGGCGATCATTGCCGTATCGGCGCATTGGACCACCGACGGGCCGGCTGTCTCCACCAATGCACGGCCGGAAACGATCCACGACTTCTACGGCTTTCCCGAGCCGCTCTACCGCCTGCACTACGATGCTTCCGGCGCGCCGGAACTCGCAGCCCGCGTCGCCGCACTCACCGGCGCAGTCGCCGATCCGCGCTACGGGCTCGATCACGGGGCCTGGGTGCCGGCGATGCTGGCCTGGCCCAAGGCCGACATTCCGATCTTCCAGCTCTCGGTGCAGCCCTACCGCTCGCCGGCGGACCACATCGCACTCGGCCGCAAGCTTGCGCCGCTGCGCGAGGAGGGGGTGCTCGTGATGGGCAGCGGCAGCGCCACCCACAACCTGCGCCGCCTGATGCGCGGCCAGCCGGGAGCGACGCCGGCGCCGGAGCCCTGGGCGCGTCAGTTCGACGACTGGCTGGCGGAGACGCTGGAGCGGGGCGACGAGGCTGCCCTGGCCGATTACCGGCAGCAGGCGCCCCATGCGAAGGAGGCGCATCCCACGGACGAACACTTCCTGCCGCTGCACGTCGCCTACGGAGCGGCAGGGCCCGGCGCGCACGGCAAGGCGCTGCACCGGAGCTTCACGCTGGGGAACCTGTCGATGGCCGCCTACGCGTTCGCATAGGGGCGCGTCCGCCGGATTTCCGCGGCACATCGGCGAACATCCGTCGGATGTTCATCCGGGCCGCCATGGGCGCGGGGCGGAGCCCCGCGGTCACGGAAGAGCGGGGATCAGGCCGCGTCGGCCAGTGCGACGCCCTTTTCCTTGAGCATCTGCTCGAGCTCGCCGGTCTCGAACATCTCGCGGACGATGTCGCAACCGCCGACGAATTCCCCCTTCACGTAGAGCTGGGGAATGGTCGGCCACTGGCTGAAGTCCTTGATGCCCTGGCGCAGGTCCTGGTCGGCCAGGATGTTGATGCCGTGGAACTTCACGCCGAGCTGGCTCAGCACGTCCACGACGGCGGCCGAGAAGCCACACTGCGGGAAGACCGGCGTGCCCTTCATGAAGAGCAGGACGTCGTTCTTGGCGATCTCGTCGCGGATCCGCTCGAACACCTGGGGTTCGCTCATGTCTGTCTCCTGAAGCGCAGAAAGGGCCCTATTTTTCAAAATATAGGGTGGTCAGGGGCGCTGCGCCATGGTGGTCAGCTTGAGCGCATGGAGCACGCCCCCCATCCGGCCGCCCAGCGCGCCGTAGACCATCTGGTGCTGCTGCACCTTGGATTTGCCGGCAAAGGCCGCGGAAATGACCGTAGCGGCATAGTGGTCGCCGTCGCCGGCCAGATCCTGGATCTCCACCTCGGCGTCGGGGATGCCTTCCTTGATCAGGCGGACGATGTCCTCGGCTGCCATCGGCATTGGTTTGATTTTCCTCTGTTATTCGGTCGCGTTCATGTAGGCGGGCAGCCACGCCTCGTGGGCCGCCCGGAGGGCGTCGAGCTTCGCCGACACCAGCCCCTTCACCACCAGCGACGGGCCGCCCGAGTAGCCCAGCAGGACGGCCGGGACGCCGGCCTCGCGGGCCGCCGCCAGCACCTCGTCGGGCCTGTCGGACGCCACGAGATAGCGGGCCTGATCCTCGCCATACAAAAACGCGTGCGGGAGGATGTCCGTCTTCGGCAGTGCGATCTCCATGCCCGTGCCGCCGGCGATGCACATCTCCGCCAGGGCGACCAGCAGGCCGCCGTCGCTGAGGTCGTGGCACGCCGAGACGCGGCCGGCATCGATCTGGGCTCGCACGAAGTCGCCGTTGCGCCGCTCGGCCGCGAGATCGACCGGCGGCGGAGCGCCGTCCTCGCGCCCGCAGGCTTCCCGGAGATAGAGCGACTGGCCGAGCCAGCCCCTGGTCTCGCCGACCAGGACCAGGCCGAGGCCGCCTTGCGTCAGGCGCGAGCCGACGGCCTTGGCGATGTCCCCGATCACGCCCACCGCGCCGATGGTCGGCGTCGGCAGGATCGGACGGCCTTCGGTCTCGTTGTAGAGCGAGACGTTACCCGACACGACCGGGAAGTCGAGGGCGGTGCAGGCCTCGGCCATACCCATGATGGCGCCCGCGAACTGGCCCATGATCTCGGGCTTCTGCGGATTGCCGAAGTTCATGTTGTCGGTCACGGCGAGCGGCCGGGCGCCGGTCGCCGTGATGTTGCGCCAGGCCTCGGCGACAGCCTGCCGGCCGCCCGTCTCGGGATGGGCCTGCACGTAGCGCGGCGTGCAGTCCGACGTCATGGCCAATCCCTTCTGGCTGCCTGCGACGCGCACCAGGGCGGCATCGCCGTCCTGCGGGCGGATGGCCGTGTTGCCCATGATCAGGTGGTCGTACTGGTGCCAGATCCACGCCTTGCTGGCGAGGTCGGGGCAGCCCATCAGGGCGGTCAGGGAGGCGTTCCAGTCCTTGGGCGCCGGCACCTGCGCGGCGTCGAGGACCGGCGGCAGCGGCGTCAGGGTCCACGGCCGCTCGTACATCGGCGCTTCGGTGACCAGCGGCGGGATCGGGATGTTGCCGACCACGTCGCCATGCCACGTGAGCACCATGCGCTCGGTATCGGTCAGGTGGCCGATCACGGCGAAGTCGAGTTCCCACTTCTCGAAGATCCTGCGCGCGAGCTCCTCGCGGCCGGGCTTGAGCACGATGAGCATGCGCTCCTGGCTCTCCGACAGCATGAGCTCGTAGGGGTTCATGCCGGTCTCGCGCATCGGCACCTTGTCGAGCTCGACGACCACGCCGAGGCCACCCTTGGCCGCCATCTCGAACGAGGAGGAGGTGAGGCCGGCCGCGCCCATGTCCTGGATGGCGACGATGGCGTCGGTGGCCATCAGCTCCAGGCAGGCTTCCAGCAGCAGCTTCTCCACGAACGGGTCGCCGACCTGCACGGTCGGGCGCTTGCTCTCGCTGTCCTCGTTGAATTCGGTCGAGGACATGGTGGCGCCGTGGATGCCGTCGCGCCCGGTCTTGGATCCGACATAGACCAGCGGATTGCCGATGCCCGCGGCGGCCGCATAGAAGATGCGGTCCGTCGGCGCGACGCCCACGGTCATGGCGTTGACGAGGATGTTGCCGTTGTAGGCGGCGTGGAAGTTGGTCTCGCCGCCGACGGTCGGGATGCCCATGCAGTTGCCGTAGCCGCCGATGCCGGCCACGACGCCCGACACCAGGTGGCGCGTCTTGGGGTGGCTGGGATCGCCGAAGCGCAGCGCGTTCAGGTTGGCGACCGGCCGCGCGCCCATGGTGAAGACGTCGCGCAGGATGCCGCCCACGCCCGTCGCCGCGCCCTGGTAGGGTTCGATGTAGGACGGGTGGTTGTGGCTCTCCATCTTGAAGATCGCCGCCTGCCCGTCGCCGATATCGATGACGCCGGCATTCTCGCCCGGTCCCTGGATCACCCACGGCGCTTTGGTCGGCAGCTTCTTCAGCCACACCTTCGAGGACTTGTAGGAGCAGTGCTCGCTCCACATGGCCGAGAAGATGCCGAGCTCCACCATGGTGGGCGTGCGGCCCATGATCCTGAGCAGGCGCTCGTATTCATCCGGCGCCAGGCCGTGCTCGGCCACGATCTGCGGCGTGATCTCGGGTTCGTTGGGAAGCTTTACCGGCGGGTTCTTTTCAGCAGCGATCGTCACGACGATGTACTCACGAAAGGGCCTCGACGATGCCTTCGAACAGCGCCTTGCCGTCGGTGCCGCCGAACAGGGATTCGATGGCGTTCTCGGGATGGGGCATCAGTCCCAGCACCGTCTTCGTCTCGTTGAAGATGCCGGCGATGTTGTTGATCGAGCCGTTGGGGTTGCCCGTCCCGTCCACGGTGCCGTCGGGGGCGCAGTAGCGGAAGGCGATCTGGCCGCGGTCCTCGAGCCGCTTCAGCGTGTCGGCGTCGGCGAAGTAGTTGCCCTCAGCATGGGCCACGGGGACCTTGATCACCTGTCCGGCCTGATAGCGGTTGGTGAACAGGCTCTGGCTCGTCTCGACCTTGAGATGGACGTCGGTGCAGACGAACTTCAGGTTTTCGTTGCGCATCAGCACGCCCGGCAGCAGGCCGGCCTCGGCCACGATCTGGAAGCCGTTGCAGATGCCCAGCACGGGCACGCCCTGGGCCGCCCGTCGCTTGACCTCGGCCATCACCGGGGACTGCGCGGCCATCGCGCCGCAGCGCAGGTAGTCGCCGTAGGAAAAACCGCCCGGGACCACGATCAGGTCGGTCTTCTCGAAATCGCCGTCGCCGTGCCAGACCATGGTCGGCTTCTGGCCCGTGACCAGCTCCAGCGCCTGCGCGACGTCGCCTTCACGGTTGGAGCCGGGGAAAACGAGGATCGCCGCCTTCATCAGCCGACCAGCTCGATCGAGTAGTTCTCGATCACCGTGTTGGCGAGCAGCTTGCGGCACATCTCGTCGACCCGGGCCTTGGCCTTGGCCTTGTCGGTCTCGGCCAGTTCCAGCTCGATGTACTTGCCCTGGCGGACGTCGCCGACTTCGGGGAAGCCGAGCCGGTTCAGGGAGTGGCCGATGGCCTTGCCCTGGGGGTCGAGCACGCCGTTCTTGAGGGTTACGTGGACTCTGGCTTTCATCTCGCCTCTTTACTGCAGCGTGGTGGGGCCGCGCACGTCGCCGGGGCCCTGATCGATCAGGATGCCGAGCCGCCGCGCCACCTCCTGGTAGGCCTCCTCGACCTTGCCGAGGTCGCGGCGGAAACGATCCTTGTCCAGCTTCTCGTTCGTCCGCAGATCCCACAGCCGGCACGAATCCGGGCTGATCTCGTCGGCGAGCACGATGCGGACCATGTCATCCTCATATAGGCGGCCGAACTCGATCTTGAAGTCGACCAGCTTGATGCCGCAGCCCAGGAACAGGCCGAACAGGAAGTCGTTGATCCTGAGCGTCAGCGCCACGATGTCGTCGAGGTCCTGCGGCGTCGCCCAGCCGAAGGCGGTGATGTGCTCCTCGGTCACCATCGGATCGCCGAGCGCATCGTTCTTGTAGAAGAATTCCATGATCGAGCGCGGCAGCTGCGTGCCTTCGTCGAGGCCGAAGCGCTTGGCGAAGGAGCCGGCTGCGACATTTCGGACCACGACCTCGAGCGGGATGATCTCGACCTGGCGGATCAGCTGCTCGCGCATGTTCAGGCGGCGGATGAAATGGGTCGGGACCCCGATCTCGCCGAGCTTGGTCATCAGGAACTCGGAGATCCGGTTGTTGATGACACCCTTGCCGGTGATCGTGCCCTTCTTCTGGTTGTTGAAGGCGGTGGCGTCGTCCTTGAAGTACTGGACGATCGTCCCGGGCTCTGGTCCCTCGAACAGGGTCTTGGCCTTGCCCTCATAGATGCGGCGGCGGCGGGACATTCGTTACTCCTGTGCGGGCAGCCGAAGCTGCCGGCGCTTGGGCCGGAATATGGCGGAAACCCCATGCGCCGGGGTTGGGGAAAAATCCATTGAAAAAGGTGACGTATCCGTCATATTGGTTTGCCTCGGGAGGCCTCACATGGCCCAACAAATCACTTACGACAAGGCCTACGACGCTGTCGCACCCGGCGATTTTGCCGCGATGCTGGAAGTACCCCGCTACGGGCGCCGTACCGACGCCTTCGACGGCATCATTTCGGCCACCCACGACCATTTCTGGGACCCTCTGGACCGGAATTACATCGATTTCGACCAGCCGTTCGACCTGGCGGCGACGGCGATCATGCCGCTGGACAACATCGTCGAGCTCAAGAGCGCGGTGGCCGACCGGCTGGACGAGGGGCAGAAAATCCAGCTCGCCAACGACGTGATCCACTGGTCGGTCTCCAACCTGCTCCATGGCGAGCAGGGGGCGTTGTCGCTGTCGGCCAGCCTCTGCCACGTGCTGCTCGATCCCGGCGCGCAGGAATACGCGGCCAACCAGGCGCGCGAGGAAGCCCGGCACGTGACGGGTTTCACCCGCTACATCGCCAAGCGCTGGGGCGCGCCGCTGCCGGTGGGCAAGACCATCGCCACGGTGCTGGCCGACCTCGTCTCCACCGGCGAGGTCTACAAGAAGATCGTCGGCATGCAGATGCTGATCGAGGGGCTCGCCATGGGCTCCTTTGCGACGCTGAATGCCAGGACCAACGACCCCGTTCTGCGCCGCCTGGTGCAGCTCGTGATGAGCGATGAGGCGTTCCACCACCGTTTCGGCCGCATCTGGGCGGCCAAGACGATCCGGCACCTGAACGCGGACGAGCATCGCAAGGTCGAGGACTGGTCGGCGCAGCTGTTCCAGATGCTGCTGTTCAACCTGATCAACGCCGAGCAGAAGCAGGTCATCTACGCCAAGTACGGGCTGGACTGGCAGTGGGTCCGCGACGCGGTGAAGGAGGTCTTCAGCGACGAGGACCGGCGCGCCCAGCTCAAGGACAGCACCAACATCTTCCGCGTGCTGATCAAGACCCTCCTGCATGCCGGGATCATCACCCAGCGCACCGCGCCGCTCTATGCGGTGTGGGTCGACATGAAGGAGCTGGAGGCGGAGGGCGAGGGCATCCCGGGCGACATCGTCGCCGACGAGATGCTGGTGGTCCTGCGCGAGATCAACGCCGGGCGGCGGCGCATCGGCGCCAAGACCGCGATGGGCTGACCTACCCGGCCAGGAGGCCTGGGGGCCGGCGCGTCAGGGCTTCTGGGCCAGCACGAAGGCAGACAGGCCGGCCAGGCGGTTGATCGGAAAGAGCGGCAGTTCGGCCGCGCAGATTGCCCTCAGGATGGAATTGGTCAGGGCGCCGTGCCGCGACAGGCTGCTCCGGGGCGTGGTGTCGTGACGCGCGGCGAGGCGCACGGCCGCCGCCAGCGGAAAGATGAAGCCGAAATAATAGGCGCCGCGCACGACGGTGAGGCCGGCCTTGCGCATGGTCGCCTCGATCTCCTCCAGCCGGTAGCGGCGCTTGTGCTCCAGGAAGACGTCGTGACCGCTCCAGAGGAACTGGAAGGCGGGCACCGTCACCAGGAAGTGGGATCCGCCCGGCACCTTGGCGGCGTAGTGGCGGACCAGGCCGGCGTCATCGTCCACATGCTCGAGCACGTCCATCATGAGCACGAGATCGCAGTCGGTCGGCCCGCAGTCGCGGCGGAACAGGATCGGCTTGCCCGCCACCGAATCGTCGCGGTCGGCGGCGTAGCCGACGTCGACGCAGAGCGCGCTCCGGGCGTCGCCCTCGGTCAGCAGGTGGCGCGAGAAGAAGCCGGAGCCCGCCCCGACATCGAGGATGCGCCGCGGCTGCAAGCCCTTCACTGCGCGCCGCAACGCCGCCGCCTTGGAACGGTAGTACCAGTGCCGGGCGATGTCTGCGCCGAGGATGTCCTCTTCCTTGAGATCCATCAGTCCTGCGGCGGGCGCGGCGCGCCTTCTTCGTAGACACCCTCGATGACGTAGATCGGCCGTCCTTTGACCTCGAGGAAGAGGCGCCCGAGATACTCGCCGATGATGCCGAGGGAGAGGAGCTGGATCGCGCCCATCAGCAGGACCGCGATCAGAAGCGACGCATAGCCCGGCGTGTCGATGCCGAAGATCAGCACGCGGGTGACGATGAACAGGGCATAGAGAACGGCGATGGCCGCGATCACCACGCCGACATAGAACCAGGCCCGAAGCGGCACGGTCGAGAAGCTGACGACGCCGTCGAGCGCGAAATTCCACAGACGCCAGAGGTTGAACTTGGTCGCGCCGGCGACGCGCTGGGGCCGCTCGTAGGGCACGCCGACGGCGTTGAAGCCGACCCAGGCGAACAGGCCCTTCATGAAGCGGTTGCGTTCGGGAAGCTGGCGCAGCACCTCGATGGCGCGCCGGTCGACGAGGCGGAAGTCGCCGACATTCTCGGGGATGCGCACCGGCGACATGGAATTGAACACCCGGTAGAACCAGCCCGCCGACAGGCGCTTGGCGGCCGTGTCCCAGGCGCGCGCCGAGCGCACGCCGTAGACGATGTCGTAGCCTTCGCGCCAGCGGGCGATGAAGGGCTCGATCAGCTCGGGCGGATCCTGGAGATCGATATCCATGGGGACCAGCACGTCGCCGCGGGCATGGTCGATGCCGGCGGTGAGCGCGGCCTCCTTGCCGAAGTTGCGCGACAGGTTGACCACGCGGATGCGGCGGTCGCGGGCGCTGCTGTCGAGCAGGTGCGCGAGGGTGTTGTCGCGCGAGCCGTCGTTCACGAACACGATCTCGAAGCGCAGCCCGTCGCGCTCGAGCAGGGGCACGACGCCGCCGAGGAAGATGTCGATCGATTCCTCTTCGTTGAAGACCGGCACCACCAGCGACAGGAGCGGGTCGGCCGGCCGCCGCGCTCTCTGCGCGGCGAGCTGGCGTTCCAGCGCACTCACGGCGGCGGCGGGGACGGGCATGGACTGGTCGGGCACATACCCACTTTACACCAACGGGCTTCAGGTCACGACTTCGACCGTTCCGTCGAGCGCCATGATCCCCATGTCGACCTTGAGCCCGGGGTAGCGCTGATCGACGTCGGCCTTGAGGGCACGCAGCGCCTCGGTGTGCTTGGCCGTTTCCAGCGCCCGGTCGGTCCGCAGCGCGTCGCCGTAGGCCACGAAGCTGGCGCCGCAGTCGCGATGGGTGAGAGCCACCACGCGGTTGATGCGGTGGAGCTGGACGGTGATGCCGAGATTGTCCCAGAAGGTCTTCTGCCAGGTGGCGAAGGCCGGCGCGACGACGCCGATGGGCCCGCCGGCGATGCTGAACTGGCTGTAATGATCCTTCATGCCGTTCGCGGCCATATAGACAAAAGAACTGGTCGTGAAGCGCGGATCGATGCAATTCACCAGCATCGCTTCGTAGTTCGGATACTGCGCGAGGGCCGGGAACGCGGCCGTGATCGCGCCGGCAAAGCCAAGGCCGAGCATGCCGCGTCGCGACAGGCGGGCGGCACAGCCGCAGCCGACGTGATGAACGTGCGCCTTCATTTGAATGTGACCTTTCCTTGTTGGGAAAGACCGCCGCTTGCATTGGCGATCCAGGTTGTTACGGAGCCATCCGCTTCGCGGCGGGCGCCTACGGTGAGGGAGGTTTCTGCGAATATCGGAGACAACGCGCGGAACTCGAAGCTCGCCGGAACCTTGGCCAAGTTCGAACGTCGTGCCAACTCCAATTGCAGCATACCCAACAGCGGCCCGTGTACGACGAGGCCCGGATATCCTTCCGTGCCGGTGACATAAGGCTGGTCGTAGTGGATGCGATGGCCGTTGAAGGTGAGAGCGGAGAAGCGGAACAGCAGGACAGGATCGGCGAAGATGTTCTTCGACCACGTGGCGTCGGTCGGCGCGGGCTTCGCCGCGCGGGGCTTCTCGCCCGGCCCGGGCGCGTCGCGATAGACGATGTCGTGCTCCTCGACGAAGGCATGGCCGCGCGGGCCGGAGATGGTATGGAGCACGGTGACGAACACCATGTCGCCGCTCGAGCCGGTCTTGGGTTCGACCGACTTGATCTCCGACTTCCGGACTGCGGTCTCGCCGATCGCAAGCGGCGCGCCGTCGAAGCGGAAGCGGCTGCCGGCCCACATGCGCCGCGGCAGGGGCACGGGCGGCAGGAAATCCCCACGCTCGGCATGGCCGTCGGGACCGAGCTTCGATTGCGGTGCCGCCTCGAGGAAATAGAGCCAGTGCCAGAGCGGTGGCAGCGGGTCGCCGGTGCCCGGCGCAGGGTCCTTTTCGTCGAGCGTCGCGATCAGGGCCCGGGCGGGCCAGGGGGCGATCAGATCCTCGGACGATTGCGTCCTGCCAACCCAATTCCGCAGCGTTTTCAGCGTCATGTGCCGTTTTCCTCCGTAGGGGCCGGACTTTGGCACTGCCAACACGGGGTGGAAAGCCTCGCCGCCCATGGCTATAACCCGGCGCAAATCGGGCTGATGGAGCAGCGGACATGACGACCTTCGACGGACGGGAAAAGGCTTTCGAGCAGGGCTTCACGCACGATCAGGAGCTGCAATTCAAGGCGCGGGCGCGGAAGAACAAGCTGCTCGGCCTGTGGGCCGCCGGCCTGATGGGCAAGACCGGAGCGGACGCCGAGAACTATGCTCGGGACATCGTCATGGCCGACTTCGAGAAGCCCGGCGACCACGACGTGATCCACACGCTGCTGCACGACCTCACGGCGGCCGGCAAGCCGATCGAGGAGCACACGATCCGCCGCCAGGGCGAACGCTTCCTGACCGAAGCGATGAATCAGCTCAGGACCGAAGTGAAGCGCTGAGGCGCGGACTGGTGCGCAGGGGCGGGCCGCTGGTCCCGCCGCGGGGGCGCTCTACTTCTTCGCAAGCAGGCCGGCGAGGCCTGTGTAGGTCTCGGGTCGAAGTGCCTTGAGGCGGGTCTTCGTCTCCGGGCCGACATCGAGGCCGTCGATGAAGACGGCGAAGTCTTCCATCGTGACCTGTTTGCCGCGCGTGAGCGCCTTCAGCTTCTCGTACGGCATCTCGACTTCGGCCACGCGAAGGACGGTCTGAATCGCTTCGGCGAGGACTTCCGGGTGCGTCGTGAGCGCCTCGCGAAGGGCCGGTCCGTTCACGCTTATCTTGCTGAAGCCGCGCAGGAGCGCGTGATAGCCGATGAGCGAATGCGCGAAGGCAGTGCCGAAGGTACGCGCCACGGTGGAGTCCGAGAGATCGCGCTGCAGACGTGAGACCGGCAGCTTTCTCGACAGATGCTCGAACAGCGCATTGGCGATGCCGAAGTTGCCTTCGGCGTTCTCGAAATCGATCGGGTTCACCTTGTGCGGCATGGCCGACGAACCGATCTCGCCTTCCTTCGGCTTCTGCGTGACCCACCCGTCCGAGATGTACCGCCACATGTCCTGCGACAGATCGAGAAGGATCGTGTTGATGCGGCGGAGATTGTCGAACATCTCCGCGAAGGTGTCGTGCGGCTCGATCTGGGTCGTTACCTCGTTGAGCGCGAGGCGCACGAAATCGGCTTTGCCGGCGCCTTCCGCGTTCAGCCGGTCCGCGAAGGAACGTGCAAAGGCGAGCCAGTCGACCTGCGGAAGGGCCACCGTCTGGGCGTTGTAGTTGCCCGACGGTCCGCCCCATTTCATGAGGACGGAGCTGCTCTTCAGAGTGCCGACCTGCCTCTCGAGACGGGTGGCGAAGACGTTCATCTCCTTGCCGAAGGTCGTCGGTGTCGCGCTCTGGCCATGGGTGCGGGCGAGCATGGCCGTGTCGGCATGCGCCCGGGCAAGGCCGGCGATCTCGTCGTGGACCTTCCGCAGGGACGGCAGCATCACCGTTTCCAGCGCTCCGCGAAGGGCGAGGGCATGCGCGGTGCTGTTCACATCCTCCGAGGTGAGCGCGAAATGGACCCACTCGAGCACGTCGGCAAGGCTCGAGCCCTTGAGCTTGAGCTTGATGAAGTACTCGACCGCCTTCACGTCGTGGTTCGTGGCGGGGACGTCGCCGTAGCCTTCGCGCTCGAATTTCTTGATGATCTGGGCATCTTCGAGCGAAATCTGCGGCAGCGCGCGAAGCATCGACTTCTCGTCCGCGGTCAGCGGGCGCATGCCGACGCCCTTCGTCTCCGATAGCGCCGCGAGATATTCACACTCCACGATGACGCGCATCTTCATGAGCGCGTATTCGCTGAAATATTCGGCCAGCGGCTCGGCGGTGGAACGATAACGGCCGTCGACGGGGCTTATGGCGGTGAGCGTCTCGAGATGCATCGTCGTCAACTATTGCTGTGAACTTGCCCTGGCAACGCACCAGATGCGGAAGGTTGGCGGAGGCCCGGATGGCCGCGATCCGCAGCCAAGAGGAGCCCGGATCATAGGCGCGCTTTTAGCCCCGATAGCCGGGCGGCGCCATGTTAGAAGTGCCCGCCATGACCCCCCTGGCTTCCTGCCCCGAGCCGACGCTGGCTGCTGTTCGCGGCGTCTTCACCGATATCGACGAGACCCTGTCCACCCATGGGCGGCTGACGGCCACCGCCTACGCTGCTCTCGAGAGCCTGAAGGCGGCGGGCCTTCTCGTCGTTCCCGTGACCGGCAGGCCGGCAGGATGGTGCGATCACATCGCCCGTTTCTGGCCCGTCGATGCGGTCGTGGGCGAGAACGGCGCCTTCTGGATGTGGCACGATGCCCAGGCCGGCAGGCTGCGCACCCGCTTCGTCCAGTCCGAGGCGGAACGTGCGGAGGGGCGGCGGCGGCTCGAGGCGGTGCGCGCGGAGGTACTGCGCGAGATCGATGGGGCGGGAATCGCCTCCGATCAGCCGTACCGCGTCGCCGACCTGGCCATCGATTTCTGCGAGGACGTTCCGGCCCTGTCGCGCGGCGACATCGGGCGCATCGTGGCGATCTTCGAGAGGCACGGAGCCCACGCCAAGGTGAGCTCGATCCACGTCAACGGCTGGTTCGGGGACTACGACAAGCTCACCACCAGCAAGGCCATGATGGCGGAGCTGTTCGGCATCGATCTGGCCGCCGAGGCCACGCGGTTCGTGTTTTCGGGGGATTCCCCCAACGACGCCCCCATGTTCGGGTTTTTTCCAAATGCCGTCGGCGTCGCCAACGTGCGCGACTTTGCCGACGCGATGCCGCATCTGCCGCGCTGGGTGACCGTCGCGCGCTCGGGCGCGGGGTTCGTCGAGCTTGCCGAAGCCCTTGTCAGGGCAAGGCGACGCCCGTCATCGTGACGGCCGTCGGCGGAGCATGAGGAGGGGAGAGCAGTGGCAACGGCCTTCAGCAGCAATTTCCTGTACGAGTTCGTCACGCTCTTCGTGATTCTCGACCCCGTCGCGACGGTTCCGATCTTCCTGTTCGTCACTGCCGGCCTGCCCCGGCGGCAGGGGCTTCTGGTCGCCGCTTACGCCCTCGTCGTCGCCTTCCTCGTCCTGCTGTTCTTCATCGCCGCCGGACGGCCTCTGCTCGAAGCCCTGAAGATCCCCATGGCGTCGTTCCAGCTCGCCGGTTCGATCATCCTGCTGCTGTTCGGCATCAACATGGTCCTGGGCAAGGTCACGAAGGAAGTCGCGAGCCTGCCGTCCGACGCCAGCCTGTTCGAGCGGGCCATCTACCCGCTGGCCATTCCCGGCATCGCCGGGGCCGGCGCGATCCTCACGGTGGTGCTGCTTACGGACAACAAGGCCCGCACCTTCACCGAACAGGCGCAGACGACCGGCGTCCTGGCGCTGTGCCTGGCGGGCTTCTTCGTCCTGTTCGCCGTGTCCGGCCTCATCTTCCGCCTGCTCGGCCGGTCCGGCGTCGAGATCGTCAGCCGGGTGTTCGGCCTCATCCTCGCGAGCATCGCGGTCAACGGCCTGGTCATCGCCCTCAAGCTCAGTTTCCTGTCTCCCTAGGACGGGGCGGCGCGACTGCCAGGGCGCCGAAATGCACGATGCTGTCGGATTGGCTCCAGACGCCGACGGCGCCCGGGACGGGAAGGCTGCTGTCGCTGGCCTTGAAGAGCTCGATCTTGTCGAGCGAGACGCGAAAGTCGTTGCGGACCAGGACGACCCGGAGTTCGTGCCATCGTCCTGTGGAGATCGGCGTCTCCTTGGCCGCGAGCTGCGCGCGCCGGCCGCCCTGCATGCGGTAGAGGCGCACCGAGCCGTCGAGGGCGTTGGCGGCGACCACATAGTAGTCGTTCGCATTCTGGGCGCGGAGCACGAGCCCGGCCGTGCGCGCAACGGTGCCGGAGATCGGCTTGAACCGCAGCGTGGCGTCGATGTCGAGTGCCACCGTCTGCGTGGAGATGCAGAGCGGGAAGTGCAGGTCGGTCGTGTCGCCGGTCGTCTCCGCGATCGCCCAGCCGCCCAGTGCGTCGGGATCGGCGATCGCCCTCCAGGCCTGGGGGCGTCCGATGCCCGTCAAGCCCTGGACACAGGCGACGCGACCGTCGATGGCCAGGGGCGCCACCAGCTGGGCAAAGGCCGGGCTGGTCAGCAGGAGAACCGCGAGGAAGGCGAACAGACGCATGCCCGGAGCCTAGCAAACCGCGTCCTGCTTGACCGCATGGGGCGGACAGAGGAGTTTACGCCACATTCGAGATTCGAGAACCTGAGAGGGGGAGAAGCAATGCGTCTGTGCACCATCCTGAGCGGCGGCAAGCCTACAGTCGGCGTGAAACTGGGTGACGGCAAGATCGTCGACCTCAGCAAGCAGATGCCGCGCGGGCCGAAGTCGGTGGTCGAGATCCTGGCCGGCGGCAAGAAGGTGCAGCAGGCGGTGCTCAAGGTCTGTGCCAAGCCCAAGGCCGGCGCCGCCGTGTCGGAGAAGTCGGCGAAGTATCTCCCGCCGGTCCCCGCTCCGGGCAAGATCCTGTGCATCGGTCTGAACTATCGCAAGCATGCCGAGGAGACCGGCAATCCGATCCCGCCGTATCCCGTCGTGTTCTGCCGTTTCAACAACACGCTCACGCCGCACAAGGGCAAGATGCCGGTGCCCAGCCACTCGCGCCAGCTCGACTGGGAGGCCGAGCTGACGGTGGTGATCGGCAAGAAGTGCCGCAACGTGCCGAAGGAGAAGGCGCTCTCGGTGATCGGCGGCTATGCCTGCTTCAACGACGGTTCGGTCCGCGACTGGCAGTTCAAGTCGGGCGGGCAGTTCACGCTGGGCAAGAATTTCGACGGTACCGGCGGCTTCGGTCCGGACATCGTCACGCCGGACGAACTGCCGCCGGGCGGCGCGCCGCTGCGCATCATGACCCGCGTCAACGGCAAGGTCATGCAGGACAGCAACACCGACGACCTCATCTTCGACGTGCCGACGCTGGTGCACGAGCTGTCGAAGGTGATGACGCTCGAACCCGGCGACATCATCATCACCGGCACGCCGTCCGGCGTGGCGGCGGCGCGCAAGCCTCAGCCCTGGCTGAAGGCCGGCGACGTGTGCGAGGTCGAGATCGAGAAGATCGGCGTTCTCAGCAACACGGTCGTGAAGGGCGCCTAGTCGGCGCTCTCACGAGGATGGGTGGCGTCTCGGCAGGTTGCCGAGGCCGCCCATCATCAGCCGCGTCGCGAACTCGACGGCTTCGGCGGGATTGACGGGATCGCGCGAGACCATGACGACCGAGATCTCGAAGACGACGCCCGCGAGCGCGGCGACGAGCAGCTGAATATCGACATCCGGCAGGATGCCGTGGGCGATCGCCGCGCCGACATCGTCATGGAGCTGCCGCGCCATGCCCTGCAGCTCGGGCTTCTCCATCAGCATGCGGATGGGCGTGACGTTCTGACGGCCGAAGGCGAGGATCTCCGGATCTTCGGCGACGAAGTTCATGTAGACGGAAATGTGGTTGCGGAAGAATTCCTCGGCCGTGCGCGCCTTGGCGCGGCCCTCGCGGTGTCGCCTGAGAAGCTCCACGGTCATCTCGGCGACGACCGCCGCGAAGATTTCGTCCTTGTCCTTGAAGTAGTTGTAGAACGTGCCCGAGGCCAGATCGGTGCGCCTGACGATGTCGCGCACGCCGGCCGCTCCATAACCTATTTCGGCAAAGACGGAGCGAGCCGCCTTCAGGAGTGCAGCCCTGTTCTCCGCCTTGTTCTGCTCGCGTCGGCCCGATCGCTCTCGCGTCGCCCGCATCGGTGGCGCTTCGTCGCCCATGGTCAATGTCCCAGTCGTGCCAGTTCGTGGCGCAGCCCGGCCACCATATCGTCCATTGCGCGCGCCGCCGCCGGCAATGCGCCGCGCATGCAGAGAAATCCGTGGATCAGGGAATCGAACTCGCGATGGACGGTTTTGACCCCCGCTTCCGTCAGGCGCTCGGCATAGGCGAGACCTTCATCGCGCAGGGAGTCGAAACCGGCGGTGAAGATCAGGGCGGGCGGCAGCCCCGACAGGTCGTGGGCCCGGATCGGCGAGACCCGCGGGTCCGACAGCTGGCCGAGCCCGTCGAGGTAGAGGGACCGGAACCATTCCAGATCGGATCGCGTGAGCAGGAAATGCTCGCCGCAGCTGATGTGCGAGGGGCGCTCCTGCTCGAGATCGGTTGCCGGATAGATGAGCCATTGCAGGCAGGGGGCCTGCGGCGCGTGCCGCGTCTCCTGCGCGACGACGGCGGCGATGGTGCCTCCCGCGGATTCGCCGGCCAGGACGATGCGCGCCGGATCGAGGCCGAGGTTCGGACCTTCCTCCGCCAGCCAGCGGAACGCGGCCAGGCCGTCCTCGATGGCGGCTGGGAACTTGTGCTCCGGCGCCAGGCGATAGTCGACGGCAAGCACCGCACAGCCCGAGCGTGCACAGAAATACCGGCACGGCAGGTCGTAGCCTTCGAGGCTGCCGAGAACGAAGCCGCCGCCGTGAAAGAACAGGATGGTGGGGAGGAGGCGGGCCACCGAGCCGGCCGGACGGTACAGGCGCACGCGCATGGGTCTCGCCTCTCCGGAACCCGCCGGCCCGGGGATAGTGCGGTCGACGATCTCGCCAACCGGCGCCGGCCGCCCTCCCATCACCGCCATGAACATGTCGACCTCGGTGCGGGCCTTCGCCACACCGAGCATGCTGAGCGGCTGCTGACCGCTCAGCGCCAGCAGCTTCAGGAACCATTGGGTCCGGCTGTCGAGCGTGCGTCCGTCCACGACGACTGGCGGGCCGGCCGCGAGATGAACCCAGGAGATCGGCATGCGCAGGGCGATATTTGCGGCGCGCCCCTGTAATCGGCGCGCGATCTCCTTGAGCTGCATATGCGTCTCCTACCACGTCTCCTTCCGGGCGGGCAGGGGGCAAGACTGCGCGTCTCGACGGCCGGGCCGGTCGTGGGTAGCGTGCGGCCCGTCATGACGAATGCGATATCGGGCGCCTACGCGCAGGCCCTTCGGCGGGAGATCCTGCGCAGCGAGCAACAGCGGATGCGGGCGCTCGCCATCATCCTGTCGATCCTGCTGGCGGCGACCCTGATCGGTGCGGCCTTCCTGCCGGACGTGCGCAACCAGCTGTTTCCCCAGGGCATCTCGGTCTGGGTCCCGCTTGCGGGCATCGGGCCGTTCATCCTGTTCGAACTGGCGGCGCTCCTTGTCCTGCGCTGGCGCATTGCAGCCGGCAAGGATTTCCCCCAGCCGGCGCGGTTTGCCAACGCCTTCATCGAGACAAGCCTGCCGGGCGTGGTGATCTTCGTCCTCTCCCGGCACATGGATCCCCCGCTCGTCTTCGGCTTCTGGCCGCCCCTGCTCTATTTCGTGTTCATCGTGCTGTCGACATTGCGACTCGATTTCTGGCTGTCGCTCTGGACCGGCACCATCGCCGCCGTCGAGCAGTTCGCACTCGCCTGGTGGCTGCTGCCGGTCGGTCCCGGAGCAACGGGCGCCGATGAGACGATCTACTATCACCTCAGTCGCAGCGTCATGCTCCTGATGGCCGGCGTCGTTGCGGGCGTGGTCGCCCGGAGCCTGCGACGGCAGTTCGAGAATTCGGTCGTCGCGGCAGCCGCCCGAGACCGCGTGACCAACCTGTTCGGCCAGCATGTTTCGCCGGCGGTGGTCGACCGCCTGCTGGCCACGCAGACCGATCCGCCGAGCGAGATCCGGCCCGTCTGTGTGCTCTTCCTCGACATTCGCGGTTTTACGGCAATGACGCGCAAGCGCCCGGCCCGCGAGACGGTCGCGCTGCTGAACGACTTCTTCGCCGCCATGGTCGTCATCGTCGACCGCCACGGCGGCATCGTGAACAAGTTCCTGGGCGACGGCTTCCTCGCCGTCTTCGGCGCGCCGCTTCCCGATCCGGAGGCGGCGACGCACGCCGTCGCTGCGGGGCGCGAAATGCTGGCCGCCGTCGATGAATGGAACCGGCAACGGCCCGGTCAGGCGCTACGCGTGGGCATTGGCATCCATGCCGGAGAGGCGGTGACGGGCACCGTCGGGTCGGCCGAGCGCAAGGAATACACCGTCATCGGCGACACCGTGAACCTTGCCGCGCGGCTGGAGCAACTCACCAAGGAGACCGGCGCGCGGCTGCTGGTGTCGGACGCCCTGGATGCGCAGGCCCGGGAGGCGGGCGGCGAGGATCTGGGACCGATGGCGATCCGCGGTTACGGCGAACCGGTGCGGGTGTGGAGGCTGGCATGACCGAGCGGCTCGTATGGTACTTCGCCTATGGCTCGAACATGGATCCGGCCCGCCTTGCCGAAGACCGGCTGAAGCCCAGGGGCGTAGCCCTGGCTGAACGGATCGGCGGCCGGCTGGAGGGCTGGCGGCTCGTCTTCAACAAGCGCGCCCGCACGCCGGTCGGCTCGGGCGCCGGCAACATCGTGCCGGCCGGCGGAGCAGCCGTGTACGGAACGCTGAATGCGATGCCGGCCGAGGGCATCGACGTGCTCGATGTCTGGGAGGGTGTGGCCGGCGGCCACTATGAGCGGCGACTGCTGCCCGTACTGCGTGCCGACACGGGCGCCATGGTCGAAGCCGTCACCTACGTCGCGCTGCTGACCGGGGACGATCTTCGTCCCACCCGCGCCTATCTTGGCCATCTCCTGGCGGGTCGCGATCTCCTGCCGCCGGACTACTGGGAGTGGCTGAAGGCCACCCCCACCGTCGACTGACCGCTACTTGGCGCCGGCCAAGCCCTTTTCCTTGCGTGCGCCCGCCTTGTTGGTCATGGGATCGAAGCCCTTGAGCTCGGCGACGTCGTCCTCGTTCCAGAAGTTGAGCTCGATCATGACGCCGTCCGGATCGTGCAGGAACACCTGCTGCAAGGGGCGCGCCGGGACCTTGCGGACTTCGAAGGGCACCTTGCCCTTCTTGATCGCGTCGATCGTCCCGCGGATGTCCGAGCAGTTGATCGCCACATGGTCGATCGCGCCGCTGCCGTGGTCCTCGCGCCCCGTCTCCGAGACGAGATGCAGGATCGGCTTGTCGCCGGCATAGAGCCAGGCGCCCGGGAACGGGAAGGGCGGACGGTCGCCGTTGTGAAGACCGACATAGCGCTCGTAGAAGCGCACTGTCGCGTCGAGGTTCTTGCAGTAGACGTTGTAGTGATCGAGGGAGAGAGCGGGCATGGGATCCTCCTCTGCGGGCCGCACGACTTTACACCCATCCGGGCCGGCCTTGGCAAATCCCCTCAGACGGCCTCGGGGCGCCCGAGGACGTGATTGACCACCGTCGCCGGCACGGCCAGCCGCGGGTCGCGATAGACCGCCCGCAACTCGTCGAAACGGGCGTCCGGGGTGCGGGTCAGTGCGGCGAGACCGTCGATCAGCTCGAGGTCGATCTGCCGGTCGTCGGTGACCATCGCGCCCCAGCCGTCCCACGGCAGCATTTCGCGGTTGTTGAGGGCGGCGAGGTCGCGGATCACGTTGGAGGCGATGAACCAGAGCCCGTGCATGTCCAGGATGCCGAATGCGTCGGGATCGGCCTTGCCGGCGCGGCAGAGCGACCAGGCTTCTCCCGCCACCAGGAACTGCCCGGTTGGAACGTCGAGCGGATCGAAGGCGATCCGGAAGAGCGCGCGCTGGAGCGGATCCATCTGGGCATCGACCGTCACCCAGCGATTCTCCCGTTCGTTCCAGTACTCGGTGACCCAGTGGTCCACGAACCGGCCCGCCTCGAAGTAGGCGCCGAAGCCGCAGCGGGCCCGGGCGGGCAGGCCCTGGCTGCGCAGCATCGCCACCTGCAGCAGCGTGAAATGACGGCAGACGCCTGTCTGCCGGGCCGACGGCGGCCGCGGCTCCGCCAGCGGCGCGGGATGCTGCGCGGCGATGTTCTGCAGCATGGACGAGACCGAGCGCAGATGTGCCTCGGCATGCTGTTCCTGCGTGAGCGTCACGCCGTAGGCCGGCGCGACATGCTCGTGGATCAGCAGACCCTGTACCACTTCGGCCGTTGCCGCAGGCCCTCGCGGAAGATTGTCGAAGAGCGGTCCGTATAGCCCCGGATCGCTGAGATCGACGGGCTGGCGATAGAAATCGAGGCTCATGCGAACAGCCTTTCCAGGTTGTCGAGCGCATAGGTCCAGCCGATGCCGTGATCGTCGCGCACCTTCTCGTCGATGA
Organism: Pseudomonadota bacterium; assembly: GCA_018240685.1. Taxonomy (GTDB): domain Bacteria; phylum Pseudomonadota; class Alphaproteobacteria; order Reyranellales; family Reyranellaceae; genus Reyranella. The sequence goes on from JAFEFG010000004.1 coordinate 53,373, forward strand.
AGCGTTCGTGCGTGAGCGTCAGCAGGCTGCCGTCATTGACCGGCAGGATCTCGATGGTCACCTGGGATTCCCGTTCGGGCGTGCTCTGCCAGGTCCAGGAGAAGACCAGTTTCCGATTGGGCACGATCTCGCGATAGACACCGCTGACACTGTGGTGCTCGCCGCTCTGGCCCCAGAACTGTACGCGAAAGCGTCCGCCGACGCGCAGGTCCGTCTCGGCGATGGGCTTGTTCGGGTGGGGCGTGACGCCCCACCAGCGCGTCATCTGCCCGGGCTGCGTCCACGCTTCGAAGACTTTCTCGGGCGGCGCCTTGAGCCGGCGCTTGAGGACGAGGCTGGGGGCGTTGGCCATTGGTCTTGCTCCAGGAAGGCGGCGAGGCGATCGAGCTGTTCGGTCCAGTAACGCTCGTAGTGGGCGAGCCAGTTCATCGCCTGCTCCATCGGCGCCGGATTCAACTGGCACGCAACCGTGCGGCCGGTCTTGGTCCGCACGATCAGACCTGCGTCGGAGAGCACGTCGAGGTGCTTCATGATCGCGGGCAGGGAGACGGGAAAAGGGCGGGCCAGCTCGCTCACCGACAGGCCGGGCTCTTCGTCGAGTCGCGCCAGCAGGGCGCGGCGGGTCGGGTCGGCGAGGGCGGCGAAGGTGCGGTCGAGGCCGGCATTCTGATAGTTAACCATAATGTTAACTAATGCGGCGCCTGCCGCGCCTTTGTCAAGGACGCTTCAGGCCCTCTCGATCAGCGCCTGCGCCGCAGCGGGATTGCGCACCTTGGCGCCGGAGATGAAGTAGACGAAGGCATCGCCCTTCTTCGCCCAGTCCTTGGCGCGCTTGGCCCATTTGTCGAGTTCGGCGGGCTTGTAGCCGGTCTTGACCTTCTCTTCCGTTCCCATGAGGCGGGCGTAGGAGAAGTCGGCGGTCGGCTCGTCGATCTCGGGGAAGTCCTTGTCGTGGGCGTAGACGATCGCGACCCCGTGCTTGCGGCAGAGGTCGTAGAAGCGTTCGTCCTTGAAGCTTGGATGGCGCACTTCCACTGCATGACGCAGCGGCAGCTTGCCGACCTCGCGCGGCAGCAGTTTGAGGAACGCCTCGATATCCTCGGGATCGAACTTCTTCGTCGCCATGAACTGCCAGTTGATCGGGCCCAGGCGGTCGCGCAGCTCGACCAGCCCCTGGTTGACGAACCGGCCAACGGACTCTGCTGCGTCGGCCAGCACGCGCCGATTGGTGCAGAAGCGTGACGCTTTCATCGCGAACACGAAGCCTTCTGGCGTCTCGTCGCGCCACTTGGCCCAGTTCGCCGGCTTGAAGCTGGAGTAGTAGGTTCCATTGATCTCGATCGAAGTGAGCTTGCGACTTGCATATTCGAGCTCGCGCTTCTGCGTGAGGTCGTCGGGATAGAACACGCCCCGCCAAGGCTCGAAGGTCCAGCCGCCGATGCCGACATAGATTTTGCCTGTCATGCGGTCTTCTTAGCATGGCAGGGAGGCGGCTGCTCCTGCGGGTTTGTCTCCGGCATCAGCGCCGCCACCAGCGTCAGGCCGATGAGGGCGATGGACGCGAGGGTGAAGAATGCGGCCGAGCTGCCGAAGGAATCGGTGACGTATCCGGCGAGCGGCGTGCTCAGCGAGGCACCGATGCCCATCATCGTGCCGATCAGCCCCTGGGTCAGATTGAAACGTCCGGTTCCGCGGGTCAGGTCGGCGATCATAAGCGGCACCATGACGCTGAAGACTGCGGCGGTCACGCCGTCCAGGAGTTGCGCCAGAACGAGCAGATAGGGATTCGTCACTGTCGCGAAGAGCAGGCCACGAAGGGGCAGCGCGGCCAGTCCCACAAGCAGGATTGGCCGCCGCCCCCAACGTTGCGCCTGGCGCCCGGCCCAGGGTGAGCAGAGTGCGACGATGATTTGCGGGCCGACCATGCAGGCGGCGATGAGGACGGTGGCCCAGTCGGCGGTGCGCATGGTCAGCATGCTGCCCAGCAGCGGGAGCATGGCCGCGTTGGCGAGATGGAAGAGGAGGATGCAGCCGGCGAAGACCACGAGCGGCCGCATCGGCAATCGCCGACGGCCGTCGCCCGAAGCGGCGCCCGGGGCTGGCGTCGGGCTGCCATGGGCCTGCTCCGCATCGACCTCGCCGGGCGCGATGAGTCGCAGCGCCGCCCAGGTCGGCACGAGCAGTGCCGCGGTGACCAGAAAGACCGATCGTGTCTCGAAAAGATAGCCGCAGGCCCCCATGACCGCCGCCGACAGGCCGGCGCCGATCGAGGCGAAGCGCGCATTGCGCCCCAGTCGTTCTCCGATTGCCGCCGGCCCCACCAGGCCGAGGCTCATTGCCACGATCGCGGGGCCGAGCAGGCAGCTCGCGGCGGCATGCAGGCAGGCGGCGGCAAAGACGACGGGAAAAATCGGCCAGGCGGCATACGCGACGGCGCTGGCACTGATCAGGCCGACCGCGATCGCGGCCACCAGCCGCTCCGATCGGGCGGCGTCGAGCAATGCGCCTCCCGGAATCTGCCCGATCAGCGACATCACGCCGGACACGGAGAGTACCAGGCCGATATCGACCTGCGTCCATTTCTCGGTCGTGAGGTAGACGGAAACGAAGGGGCCGAAGCCGGTCTGAACGTCGGCGACGAAGAAGGCGAACCAGTCAAGGCCGCGCAGGCTGCGTTGCGACGCGGCCATCAGGGCAGGGGCTCGAGGTTTCCCGAAGCGCCGAGGACGACGATCGGCTGGCCTTCCTTGTATTCGGGAGCCGCCTTGACCTGCTCGCGGCTGAGTTCGAGGACGATGCCGTAGCGCTTGCTGGCGGCGGGCACGAAGTGCAGCGCCTTCCAGTCGACGGCGATCTTCCGGCTGCCCACGCCAAGGAAGCCGCCAAAGTCGATGATTGCGGCGCGCGGCCTGCCTTCGCCGTCGACGATGACGTCGACGATCCGGCCCATGCTCTCGTTGGCGATCGTGCGCACCTCTCCGCCGAGGATTCCCTGCACGTCGCGGCTGCCGAGCACGGTGACCGAAGGTAGGGCGCCGGCTTTTCCCGGCGCGAGCCCGGGCGCCGGCGAATGTCCTGGGGGCGGGGAAGTCGGCACCGTCGTGGGAGAGGTCTGTGCGGACAGGGATCGACAGCCGAGCACGCCGAACAACGCCGCCAGTATGACACGCCGAAGCATTCCGCCGACCATCGCACCCCCTTTCCGCCGCCGCAGCCTTAACTCGCGGATGCCGGCAGGGTTCCCGAGCCGCTTCAGCGCGAGGAGACGATCGCCACCTGGGCGTTGCCGCGCTGGCGGGCGATTTCGATCGAGACGTCGTGGCGATGCCGTCGCACCGTGACGTCGATCGTCGATCCGCCGAGCTGCAGGTTGCGCAACGTCACATCGTCGATGAACGGCGGCAGGCATGGATTGCGCAACCGGATCTCGTTCCGCTCGGGGTCGAGTTCAAGACCCAGCGCGGCTTCGATCAGCGAGAAGGGCGTCGCACTTGCCCAGGCTTGCGGCGAGCAGGCGACAGGATACAGGGTCGGCCCGCGGGAGGCTTGCCGGCGAAAGCCGCAGAAGAGTTCGGGCAGGCGGCGCAGGTGCATATAGGACGCTGCGTCGAACAGGCCTTCGAAGAGCTGGGCAACGGCCTGCTTGAAGCCGTAACGCGCAAGCCCCCGGGCGATCAGGGCATTGTCGTGCGGCCACACCGAGCCGTTGTGATAGGACATCGGATTGTAGCGCGCTTCGCCTCGCGCGACGGTGCGGATACCCCAGCCCGAGAAGAAGCGCGGCCCGAGCAGGCCGGCGGCGACCTTGGCGGCGCGATCCGGTCGGACGATGCCGGTGAAGAGGAGCTGGCCGGCATTCGACGTCGCGATGCGGCACGGCTCCTTGCTGCCGTCGAGCGCCAAGGCATAGGTCTCGATGTCGGGACACCAGAATGCCGCCTCGAATCGTTCCGCCAGCCGCCGGGCGTCGGCTTCGAGCCTTTCGGCCTGTTCGATCCGGCCCAACCGGCGCGCGCAGCGCGCGATGGAGCGCTTTGCCGCGAAGACATAGCCCTGCACCTCGGCGAGCGCGATCGGCCCCTCGGCCAGGCGGCCGTCGGCATGGAAGACGGCGTCGTACGAGTCCTTCCATCCCTGATTGGCAAGGCCAAGCTCGGTGGCGCGGCAATACTCGATGAAACCGTCCCGATCCGGATCGCCGAGGCCGTCGATCCAGGCGAGCGCGGCCTCGACGGCAGGCCAGAGCGATTTCGCCGTCTGGAAGTCGCCGGTCCGCTCGGTGTAGAGGCCGGCGAGGAGGACGAAGAGCGGCGTGGCATCGACGCTGCCGTAGTATTGCGCGAAGGGGACTTCGCCCAGGGCGGCCATCTCGCCGCCGCGCATCTCGTGCAGGATCTTGCCGGGCTCGGCGTCGGATGCGGGATCGGCGGTCGTGGCTTGATGCGTCGCCAGTCGGCGCAGGACGCCGCGTGCGATGCTCGGCTCGCACCAGAGCATCTGCAGCGCCGTGATCAGGCCGTCGCGCCCGAATGTGGTCGAATACCAGGGAATACCGGCATAGGGATAGCGCCCTTCGGGTGTCTCGGTCGTCAGCATCCGCAGATCGGCCGTCGACTGGCAGAACACTTCGTTGAGGAGTTCGTTGGAAGTCTCGATGGTTGTCGTGTCGCGCGCCCGCGCCCGCAGTTCGCGTCGCGCTTCCAGGAGCCCTTTGAGGAAGGGCACCGGTCGCTCTGCAACGTTGCAGGCGACGGCCAGATAGATCGGCTGCATCTGCCCGGGTGCGAGGTCGAGACGATAGACCGCTTCGCCGACCGTGAGATCCAGGGGAGATGGATCGAAAGTGAGGACGGTCGCGCGCGTCAGATCGTCGAGGCCCTGATAGTCGAGAGAAACGATGTTCTTTCCGTTCAGATGCCGCTGTGCGCTGCCCCGGCGTCTGCGGCGCATGCCGCGCACTTCGAACAGGTCGGCGAAGTCACTGCCAAAGTGGATCGAGAGCGACAGGCTGATCGGCCGGTCGGCATGGTTGGAAACGCCAAGTCTCAGATAAGCCGTGCTGCGCCAGAGGAAGAACGTGCGGCTGATGTGGATCAGGTCCTTCTGCAGCACGATCTTGCCGTTGGTCACGAAATCGGGGTTGGTGAGATCGACGGTCAGCAGGCTGTTGTCGTCGCGGATGTTCGAGCCCAGCAGGAGCGGCTGGAGGCCGTTCACACGCAGTTCGAGGCGCGAGAGGAATCGCGTGTCCTTGAAGAAGAGCCCGTTCGGCCCCGCGCTGGCCGCGCCCATGTCGCCCAAGTCGTCGACCACGGCAAAGGTGTCGTCGTGCTTCAAGGTCCAGTGCGGCCCCGCTGCGGGGCCGGTCGCGGCGATGAAGAAGGGAAGTTCGCCCGCTTCTTCCTTCGAAGCAGGGCCGTCGCTCGTCGTACCGGTCAAGGTCTGGATCGACATGGCTCCATTACCCGCTTGGTTCGACCTGAAGCCGGAAGGATACGAACTCGGGTGTCAGGTTCAATCGCGGCGATTCGATCCATCCACCGCTTCGAATTTGGTCTCATTGTGGCGTCGGCCGGCCGCGGGCCGTGCCGCGCACGAGATTCAGCGCTGCCGGAGGATCATCCCGGCCGCTCGTTCCGCTACCATGATCGTCGGTGCGTTGACGTTGCCGGAAACCATTCGGGGGAATACCGACGCATCCGCGACATGGAGGCCATCGATTCCGTGCACTTCGAGCGAGGCGGGATCGACGACGGCCATCGCGTCGGTCCCCATGCGGCAGGTACTCGTCGGATGATAGAGCGTCGTGCAGTGGCCGCGGACGAAGTGTGCGATTTCGGCCGTCGTCTCGCATCCGGCGCTGGGCGGGATTTCGTCTTCGATCAGGGCCGCGAGGGGCGCCTGCGCCGCGATACGGCGGTTCGTGCGCACCCCTTCGACCAGCGTCGCAAGGTCGGAGCCGCCCGCATCGCTTTCGAAATAGCGCGGATCGATGATCGGGTGATCGAGAGGATCCGCCGAGCGCAGTCTGATTTCCCCGCGACTCTCGGGGCGCTGCAGGGTCGAATGCAGCGTGATGCCGGCCCGCGACGACAGATAGCGGGCATGATCACGATGGGGCGTGATCATGCCGTAGAGCTGCAGGTCCGGTTCCACGTCCGGCCGGCTCCGGACGAAGCCTCCGGCGGCAGCCCAGGGCGAGGTCCTCGGCCCCGTCCGGCGCGTGCGCCATTCCCGGAGGCTCTTCGCCAGGAACGTATCCGTCCAGCCGCCGATGCCGATCGGCTCGCGGGTATGGAAGGTGATCGGAACGTTGATGTGGTCCTGGAGGTCCTTGCCGACTCCGGGCAGATGATGCACCGGCTCGACACCGGCCATCCTCAATTCGTCTGCCGGCCCGATGCCCGAAAGCAGCAGCAGATGGCAGGATCCGATCGCTCCCGCGGAAAGGACGACACGCTCCGCGCGCACCACATGCAGACGGCCGTTGCGAAGATATTCGACGCCGGCGGCGCGCCCGTTCTCGAGGAGGATGCGGGTCGTGAAGACGCCGGTCTCGACGGCGAGGTTGGGCCGGTCGAGCGCCGGGCGGAGATAGGCCTTGCCCGTGCCCCAGCGCTCGCCGTTCCTGACCGTCAGCTGAAAGAAGCCGACACCCGACTGATCGGATCCGTTGAAGTCCGGATTGTGGCGGAAGCCCTCGGCCTTGCAGGCTTCGAGCCAGGCCAGTTCGGCCGGATCCACGTACGGGACGTTGCCGACATGGAGCGGCCCGCCCTGTCCGTGGAAGGCGTCGTCGATATCGGCGTTGTGCTCCGACGCCTTGAAGGCGGGAAAGACGTCGGCCCATGACCAGCCCTTGCAGCCCAGCGCCGCCCAGAGGTCGTAATCGGAGGGCAGGCCACGGATGTAGATCATCGCATTGAGCGCGCCGGATCCGCCGACCATCTTGCCGCGCGGCCAGAACAGACGGCGCCCGCGGCAGCCGGCCTGCGGCTCGGTATGGTAGCCCCAGTCGACGGCCGTGTTGAACATGGTCGGCCAGTCGGAGGGGATGTCGGAGGCGAGGGGCGGCTGATGCCCGGCCTCCAGCAGCAGCACCTGGCAGGCAGGATCCACGCTCAGGCGATTGGCCAGGACGCAACCGGCCGAGCCCGCGCCGACAATGACGATATCGACCAACGGCAGATCCGCTCAACTCTGCTTGGACGAGATCTCCGAGGCGGTGACGAGAGTCACCGGCCCGTCGAGGATCGGTCGCGCGATGTCGAAAAACCGCGCGACGACGGCCGAATTGTTGTGCCGATCCATGGCCGCACGGTCCTCGAAGCGTTCGTAGGTCGTGAAGACCGCCGGATCGCCTTCGTCCTGGGAGACGAAGAAGCTCAGGGTCTGAGCTTCGTTCTCCTGGACATGTCTGGCGACATCGAGAAGGGCCTGACGCATTGTCGCCTCAGAGCCCTTCTTCGCCCGGATGACCGCGGTGATCGTGATCATCGCGCCGGTTCTTAGAACGTCTTCCAGTCGCCGGACGCCTCGAAGGCCGCGGCGGCGCGATAGATCGTGCTCTCGTCGTAATCCTTGCCGATGAGCATCAGGCCGATCGGAAGGCCGTCGCTCATGCCGCAGGGCATGGACATGGCGGGATGGCCCGTGACGTCGAACTGCGAGGTCGTCCCGATCATCTCGAACGCGCGGCTGATATAGTCGGTCAGCGTGCAGCCCGGAGCCGGCAGCGGTGTCGCCTTCATGGGCAGCGTCGGCGACAGCAGCAGGTCATACTTGGCGAAGGCGGCGTCATAGGCGGCCTTCATGACGCGGGCGAGGTTCTGGGCCTTGGCATAGTAGCGGCCGCGATAGTGCTTGAGGCCGTACTGGCCGACCAGCATCGATATCTTGAGCGTGTCGGACAGGTCGTCTGCGCGCTGGCGCCAGGCAGAGTGGGCGTCGATCAGGGCGACGTCGTAATAGCCCTTCCAGTTGAAGCCCATGCCGTTGCCCAGCATCATCTGCGCCGTCAATCCTTCGAGGCCGATCGGCGCCCAGACCGCGGCGGTCATCGGATGTTCGGGGATCGACACCTCCTCGACGGTCGCGCCGAGCGACCGGAACCGTTCGGCGCCGGCCATGACCTTTTCGGTGACGTCGGGCTGCGTGCCGGGAACGACGAAGGCTTCCTTCAGGATGCCGATCTTCAGTCCCTTCACACCCTTGTCGAGCGCCTCCGTGTAGGCCGCGACCTTGGGGGCGTACTGACGCGGATCGAGCCCGTCGGCGCCGGCCAGGACCTCCAGCAGCAGGGCATTGTCCTTCACTGTCCCGGTTATCGGTCCGGTGTGGTCGATCGTCGATTCGATCGGCATCACGCCCGTATAGGGCACGAGGCCGTGGGTGGGCTTCATGCCGTAGGTCCCGCAGAAGGAAGAGGGGATGCGGATCGAGCCACCCTGGTCACCGCCGATCGCCATGTCGACCTCGCCTGCGGCGACCAGCGCGGCGCTGCCGGATGAGGAACCGCCGGCCGAGTAGCCCATCTTGTGCGGGTTGTGGACGGGGCCGGGATCGGAGGTGTGGCTGCCGCCGGACAGGCAGAAGTGCTCGCAGACGGCCTTGCCCATGATCGTGGCGCCCGCGTCGAGCATGCGCGTCACGATGGTGGCGTCGGCGACCGGGATGAAGCCTTCGAGCGTCGAGGCGCCGTTCATCATCGGCACGCCGGCCAGGCTGACATTGTCCTTGAGCACGACCTTCTTGCCGGCGAGCTTGCCCTGAGCGGCGCCTTTGACCGTGCTCTTGTAATACCAGGCGCCGTACTTGTTCTCGCCCGGACCGGGCCGATAGCCCGGCGTGCGGGGATATTTGACGGGCGGTACGTTGTCAGGAAGCGCGTCGACGAGGTCGTAGGCGTCGAAGTTCGGTTGCATGAGGGCGAGAAATTCGGTGGCCTTCTCCTCGGAGAAGTTCATGCCAAGTTCCTTCGCGATCTCGAGGATCTGGGCAACGTTCGGGCGGCTGATTGGCATTGGCTGTCCTTTCTGACTGGTACGGTGAAGATCGGAAAAAGTCCGGGTGCTGCGGCTGCGGGCTGGCGTCAGCTCATGGTCATGCCGACGTATTCGGCGATGGCGGCGGCATCCTTGAGGTCGGCCGGCATGATCTCGCGCGTGATGCGCCCCTTCTGGATGGTGAGAACGCGCTCCGAGAGGGAGGCGATGAAATCCAGATTCTGCTCGACCAGGATCATGGCGATGCCGTGCTTCTGCTTCAGCCGTAGCAGCGTCTCGATGATCTCGTCGATGATCGACGGTTGGATGCCCTCGGTGGGCTCGTCGAGCAGCACGACGCGCGGCCGCGTACAGAGGCAGCGCGCCAGCGCCAGAAGCTGCTGCTCGCCTCCCGAGAGGGCGCCGCCGCTTCGGTCGAGCAGGCGGACCAGCCGTGGAAACTCGGTCAGCACGTCGTCGATGACCGAAATATCCTCCTTCTTCGCGCTGGCGAGACCCATGCGCAGGTTCTCGTGCACGGTGAGCGAGGGGAAGATTTCGCGGCCCTGGGGAACGAGGCCGATGCCGAGCCGCGAGCGTTCGTGGACCGGCAGTCTCGTGATGTCGCGCCCATCGAAGGAGATGCTGCCGCCGGTCGCCTTGATGTGCCCCATCAGGGTGCGCATCAGGGTCGTCTTGCCCATGCCGTTGTGGCCGAGGATGCCGAGATACTCGCCCTCGCGAAGGGAGAAATCGACGCCCGTGAGGATGGGGATGCGGCCGTAGGCGGCCTGGAGTCCTTTTACCTCGAGCATCAGGCGGCCACCTTCTTGCCGAGATAGACGTCGCGCACGCGCTCGTCGTGCATGACGGCGTCGATCTTGTCCTCCATCAGGATCTGTCCCTGATGGAACACGGTGACGGTCTTGGCGATCATCTTGATGAACTGCATGTCGTGCTCGACGACGATCAGCGCGCGAGTCTGGTTGATCTCGCGGATGATCTCCGCGGTACGCACGGTTTCCTCGTCCGTCATGCCGGCCGCGGGCTCGTCGAGAAGGATCAGGTCCGGTTCGCCGGCAAGGACGGTGCCGATCTCGACCCACTGCCGCTGACCGTGGGAGAGCTGGCCGACCAGGTCGTCGGCGCGCGGGGTAAGCGCGATCTTCTCGAGGATCTCGTCGACCAGGCGCTTGGCCTGCACGGGCGTGTTGCGACGCCGTGCGGCGAGCCAGACGTTCTCGCGTACGGGCAGGCCGTTGAAGACGTTGGGCACCTGCGTCTTGATGCCGATCCCCAGCCGGGCGATCTCGTGTGAGGCGGCGCCGGCGATCGGCGTGCCGCGAAACGCGATCGTACCGGCACTTGGGGTGAGCTGGCCGGTGAGCATCTTGAAGAAGGTGCTCTTGCCGGCGCCGTTGGGGCCGATCAGGCAGCGCAGCTCGACCTCGCGCAGGGTGAAGTCGATGTTGTTGACCGCGACCACACCGCCAAAACGCATGGTGAGATTGCGGGCCTCGAGCAGGGGGACCGGCGGCGTCATTGGCGAGCCTCGGCCGGACGTTCGGCGACGGTTGTCTTCGCCGCCGTACGCGACGGCGCGGCAATTGCCCGGCCGGCCAGCGTGCGGAGCGTCGGTATCAGCCCTTGCGGCAGCAACAGAACGAAGACGATCAGGATGGCGCCGAGGGCGAGATTCGAGTTGAAGGTCTGCTGCGTTCCGATCTGGCTGTCGAGATACTGGATCATGAAGCAGCCGACGACGGGGCCGATCAGCGTCCCGAGACCGCCGACCGTGACCCAGATGATGATCTCTGCCGACAGCGAAAGGGCGAAGATGGTCGGGCTCACGAAGGCGCCCCAGTTCACGTACAGCGCGCCGCCCAGGCCCGCGACCGCGCCGCCGACGACGAAGACGCCGAGCTTTATCAGGCGCGGGTCGTATCCCAGCAGCGAGGCGCGCACTTCGTTTTCGCGCACAGCGACGGCGATACGGCCGAAGGGGCTGCGCAGTAGCAGGCGCAGGGCGACATAGACGAAGATCAGTGCGCCGCCCGTGGCGTACCAGCCCTGCGTCGGATCGAGCACCATCGACGGGTTCCCGGGCATGTTGAAGGTGGGCACCGACGGCATGCCATTGAAGCCGCCAAGTGCCGCCGCTCCGATGCGGTACTCGTCGCCGGCCGTCGCGTTCACGACGTTGAACAGGATCAGGGTGACGGTCAGCGTGATCACGCCGAGATAGACGTCGCTGATGCGGCCGTAGAAGACAAAGTAGCCGAGTATCGCCGCGAACACCGCCGGAAGCGCGATGGCGATGCCGATGGCGCCGGTCGAATCGCCGAGATTGATCACCGACACGGCGTAGGCGTAGCCGCCCAGGCCGAAGAAGGCTGTCTGACCGAAGGAGAGGATGCCGCCGTAGCCCCAGATGAATCCCAGGCTGAGCGCCAGCACGCCCATGGCGGCGAACAGCGTGAACTGCATCAGGGTGAAGATTTCGACGAATTCGGGGACGGCGATCAGTGCCGCAACCGCGGCCGCGAGCGCCGCCCAGTTGAGAAGGGGCCTGCCGGCAAAACGCGTCATGTCACAGGCTTCCCTTGAAGAAGCGTCCCGATATGCCCTGGGGAAGGATGCGGATCAGGATGATGGCGGAGATGAAGAGGATCACTTCGCCGAAGACCGGAGTCGTGAAATAGGAACCGAGCTGGTTGATGAGCCCGAAGAGGCCGGAAGCAGAGGCGGTACCGGCGAGGATCGCGGAGCCGCCGCCGACGACCGTGATGAAGGCCTTGGCCACGTAGGCGGCGCCCATCGTAGGCACCACGCCCGAAACGGGGGCCAGCAGTCCTCCCGCGAGACCGGTGATGGCAGCGCCGATGCCGAACGACATCATGTAGATGCGGCTGGGGTTGACGCCCAGCGTCGCCGCCATGCCCGGGTTCTGCATGGTGGCGCGCGCCACGAGGCCGAAGCGCGTGCGACGCATGACGACGTACACCAGCGCCAGCATGACCAGCGCGACCGCGGCGAGGAAGAGCGTGTAGTAGCTGGACTTGTAGGCGCCGACCGAAAAGCCGCCGAGCGGCGTCGGCACGCCCTTGATCGTATTGCCGTAGAGGGTCGTGACGAGGCCGACGATCAGCAGGCTCAGGCCCCAGGTCGCGAGCATGGTGTCGACGAGGCGTCCGTAGAGGAAGCGGATCAGGCAGCGCTCGATCACGATGCCGACCACACCGACGAAGAGCGGTGCCACGACGAGCATTGCGATCCAGATGTTGAGCCCGGCATTGGCCGAGATGACCGTGGCATAGGCGCCGAGCATCACGAACTCGCCGTGGGCGAGGTTGATGACGCGCATCATGCCGAAGATGATGGCAAGGCCCAGACACAGCAGCACGAGCGATGCCGCGCCGTTGAGCACGTCCAGAGCGATGATGAAGGCGAGGTCCATGAGATCAAGCTCGTTTCCGTCACGGCCGGCCGGCAGGGCGCCGGCCGCCACAAGATCGGGTTGGGCGCCGGCCCGAACGAACGGGACGCGGCGACCGCTATGCCGAATGAGCCGCGTCGCTCAGATCTTGATCACGTACTGCTGGTTGTCGGTCGGCTTCTTGATCAGGTCGCAGACGCCGGCAGTGTCGAGCGGCTTCTGCTGTTCGTAGGTCTCGATCACCGACCACTTCTTGTCCTTGGCCACGGCGAGGTAGGCGTTGCGGATCGCATGGTGCGTCGCATGGTCGAGGACGACCTTGCCGCTTGGCCCGTCGTAGGAGATGCCGCCTTCCAGCGCCGCTACGACCTTGTCGCGCTCGATGGAGTTCGCCGCCTTCACGCCTGCCGCCCAGAGGTAGAAGCCCTCGTAGGTGGCTGCAGCGAGTTCGCTAATATAGGGAATGTCGGGGAACTTGGCCTTGAGCTTCTTCACGTAGCTCGTGCTCGCCGGAGTCGTCAGCTCCTCGAAATAGCCGTATGCGCCGATGACGCCGTCGCTCTCCTTCTCGTCGAGGGTCGACGGCTCGTTGACGAGCCCGAAGGTCGTCGAGGCGATGGGGATCTGCGCCTTCATTCCGGCCGACGTCCACTGGCGGTAGAACGAGGTGTGGTTGCCGCCGACGAGGGCGGAGAGCAGGAGATCCGGCTTGGCTGCCTGGATCTTGCTGATGGTGGGGCCGAAGTTGGTGACGTCGAGCGGGAAGAAGTCGACCGAGAGGATCTCGCCGCCATTGTCCTTGACGTACTTGGTCATCCACTTGGCGGTGATCTGGCCGTAATTGTAGTCGGCCGCGATGATGTAGGCCTTCTTGCCCGACTTCTTCATCGCGTAGGGAACGAGCTTCTCCACCGTCTGGGCCGGCGTCGTGCCGGTGCAGAAGGTGTTGCGGTCGCAGACGCCGCCTTCGTAGAGCGTGTTGTAGAAGTACAGCACCTTGAAGCGGTCGAAGGTCGGCCGGATCGCCTCGCGCGACGCCGAGGTGATGCCGCCATGGACGACGGCGACCTTGTCCTTGAGCGCGAGCTGCTGGGCGTACTGGGAGTACATCTGGATGTTCGACTGGGTGTCGTAGTGGACCAGCTTGAGCGGCCGGCCGAGCAGGCCGCCCGCGGCGTTCATCTCCTCGATGGCGAGGATCAGGCTGTCGACCATGGGCACGCCCGACGCCGCGATCGGTCCCGACTGGTCGTGCAGGCTGCCGACGAGGATCGGCGCGTCGGCGCCGAAGGCTCGGCTGGTCAGGAGGGCTGGTGAAGCCAGCGCCGCCGATGCGGACAAGGTTGCCTTAAGAACGCTGCGTCGCGGAAGCCGCATGGAAAATCCTCTGATCGAAAGCGGCGTCGTCGCCGCGGCAAAATTATATGAAAACGAAACAATCCAAACCGCAAGTAATTTATTGCGCCGGTCCTTCGCCAAGTCGTCGCGGCGTGTAGCGCTTCGGTCGATCGATGCGTTATCGCGCGCCGATGACCCGGAAGGCGCAATCCTCGACGGTGGCGAGATGGATCGGCCGGCTGATGCCCGCGACGGCCGTCACGTCGGTGCCGCGCGCCGTACGGCTTTGCAGCGCGCGGCCGACGCGCCGGCGCAATGCCGGTGGCTGCAGCGCGCCGGCGGCCGTGACGAGGCTGGCGAGGCAATGGATGCCTTCGTAGCAGGACTGACCGAAGGCGTTGATGGGCGGCGGCGTATCGCCGAACGAGTCATGATAGCGTTCCAGGAACGCATCGTTGTTGCGCGACCTCAGCGTCGAGAAGTAGGCCGAGGTTGCGTAGAAGTCCTCGGTCGCCTTCGGGCCGATCGCGTAGAGGATCGTCTCGTCGATCCCCGAGGTGAAGCGCACGCAGTGCCGCGCCAGCCCGGCTTCCGCGAAGGCGCGGTTGAAGCCGATCGCTTCGTAGCCGAGGAGATAGGGCATGACGACGTCGGCCCGCGTGCGCCGGATGGCATCGAGGATCGCGTCGTAATCTTCAAAGCCGAACGGCAGTATCGATTCGCCCACCACCAGCCCGCCGGCGTCGCGGATCATGCGCTTGGCTTTGGCGAAGGTGGCGCGCGGCCAGACATAGTCGTTGCCGACGAGGTAATAGCGCCGCGTGCCCTTGCCGCGGCTCAGCCATTCGATTCCCGGTCCCAGCAGCTCGTCCGACGTTTCGCCGACCGTGAGCACGCCCGAGTCGTGCTCGTCGCCCTCGAACTGGGGCGTATAGACAAAGGGCACGCGCCCGCGGACGGCCCGTGAGACGGGCTTGCGCGCGTAGCTCGGCACCATGGCCACGATCGCATCGACCCGCTCGATATCCATGGCCGCTTCCGCCGCTTCGGCGGCGTCGGCGCCGGTACTGCCGGCGTTGCTGATGACGAGATCCAGTTCCTGGCCCAGCAGCCCGCCGGCCGCGTTGATCTCGGCGATCGCCATGACGGCACTCGCCTCGGCCGACGGGGCCCAGATCCCCGCGGGTCCTTCGAGTGACGTCAACAGGCCAATCCGGATCATATGAATGTGCCCCAAGGTGAAGGCGAACGGGACGCAGACCTGCCCTCGTTCCGCGGGCATCGTCCCTGGGGGCGGCGAGGCGGTCCGGTTGCGGCGATACCGGGATTTCGCGCCATCGCAATCGTTGCGTGAACGCCTCAAAGGACAAAAAAATCAAAGCAGTTATCGTGCCAATTAACCCTCGGATCGGCGGCATTTGTCAAACGCATGGCTAGTTCGCGGTCGAAGTGCTTGAAGTTGCTGGGCTCGTTCGGCTAGATACCTGAAAATTCAAGTATCAAGGAACGGACCCCGCCCGTGCCGCGCTCGGACAGAATGGAAGATCAGCTTGCCTACCTTATCGCAAGCGTGAACCGGCAGCTCGAGAACGACCTCGAGGAGAAGCTCAAGGAAGAGGGGGTGGCCCTCGAACATTTCCGGATCCTGAGCGCGCTATCGTCCCAGAGCGGGCTGGCGATGGGTGAACTCGCCCATCGGGTCCTGGTCGATTCGACCACGCTCACCAAGATCATCGACAAGATGACGGCCGAGGCGCTGGTCTACCGTGCGCCCGACCCCGGCGACCGCCGCAAGGTGCTGGTTTTCCTCGCCTCCAAGGGGCTGGCGCTGCACAAGAAGCTGAAGGGCCTGGCGGTCCAGCAGCAGCGCGACATCCTCGGCACGCTCGATGCGGAGGGGGCCGGCAAGCTCGAAGCCATCCTCCGGGCGATGATGCAGGGATAATCTCGCCCCGCTGCCGATTCTTTCCCCGGTGTCGGGCCTGGTCCGAAGGGCCACGACCGTATGCTCGCCCGTCGACATGAAGATTCGCCGTATTACCGGCTCGGCCTTTGCCGCTGGCGGTGGCATGATCGGCGACGCTGAATTGGAGAACCCATGACCCTCGACCGCGCCGTCATCGATACCTTGTCCGCCGTGTCCACGGCGACGCTCACCACGGTCCTGCTGAAGAAGGGGCTGCGCAATGTCTGGATGCGCGGTACGCGGCCACTCAAGCCCGGCCAGCCGCGCCTCGTCGGCCGCGCCTTCACGCTGCGCTTCGTGCCGGCGCGCGAGGATCTCGCCACGCCCGAATCCTGGTCCTCGCCGCGGTCGACGCGGGCGGCCATCGAGGACATGCCGGCGGGCTGCATCGCCGTCGCCGATGCAATGGGCGTCACTGATGCCGGCATCTTCGGCGACATCCTGACGGCGCGCATGAAGAAGCGCGGCGTGGCGGGCCTCGTCACCGACGGCGTCGTGCGCGATCTCGCCGGCGTGCTCGGCACCGGTCTGCCGGTCTGGTGCCAGGGCGGCGCCGCGCCTCCCTCCGTCGCCGGCCTCACCTTCGTCGGCTGGCAGGAGCCGATCGGCTGCGGCGGCGTCGCGGTCTTCCCGAACGATGTCGTGGTCGTCGACGACGACGGGGCAGTGCTGATCCCGCAGGCGCTGCTGGATGACGTGGTTGCGGTCGCGAGCGAGCAGGAGAAGCTCGAAGCCTGGATCATGAGCGAGGTCGAGAGCGGTGCCGCACTGCCCGGCCTCTATCCGCCGAATGCAGAGAACAAGGCGCGGTACGAAGCCTGGAAAGCGGCCCGCGACAAGGCGGCGGACTGAAAGCGGCATCGGCGCGTGGGGCGGGCGAATGCTTCCCGGAAGCCGCCTGTGCCAACGGCTGCGTTCTGCGCAAAATGGATAGCCTGCCGATGACCTATACCCTCTAGTGGGTACAGGCTGACCGGACAGGCGCAGGGCGCCATATGCCCACTTTCGGTTGGCGTGGCTTCATTGGCGGCCGGCATGAGGTGCGGCTCGGCCGGTCTAGGTGCCCGCGACGATGTTCAGGACCCGCAAGGCCGTCGCACGTGAAGTGCTGAACAGCAAGAATTTCGAGGCTGAGCTTTCGATCGTCGCCCGGAAGGCGGGCAAGACGCAGGCCGAGGCACGCCGGAAGGCGCTTGGCGATCTCCTGGCGATGGCTTGCATCCAGGTGCCGTTTTTCGGCTTCCTGCTCGACCGAGGGCTGGGGTCGCTTCACACGCGGGCCTGGTCCTTCGATGTGGATTGGCCGGCCCTGACGCGGCTGCAGAGCGAGCATGCGGGCAAGCCGCTGGTTTTCCTGCCGACGCACCGGTCGTACGCCGACGCTTTCATTCTCATGAGGGTCCTTCTGTCGAACCGGATGCCGCCCACTTACGTGCTCGGCGGCGACAATCTCCGGTTCTTCCCGCTTGGCACGATCGGCCGCCGGGCAGGTATCGTGTTCATCCGGCGCAGCTTCAAGGACGACGAGATCTACAAGCTGGCGCTGCGCAGATACATGCACTACCTCATCGCGTCTGGCGCCAATCTCGAATGGTACATGGAAGGCGGCCGCTCCAGGACCGGCAAGCTGCGGCCGCCGAAGTACGGCCTCCTCAGATATCTCGTCGATGCGATGGAGGGCGGTGCCGTTCGCGATATCCTGCTCGTGCCGGTGTCGATCACTTACGACCAGCTGCAGGAAGTCGGGATGATGGTGGCCGAGGAAGCCGGTGCCGCCAAGGCGAAGGAGGGCGTGGGCTGGCTTGCCGCCTACGTCCAGGCGCAGAGCCGCAAGCTCGGCAAGGCCTATGTGCGTTTCGGAGAGGCCTTCTCGCTGCGCGAGGCTCGCCCGACCGGCGACGACCAGCTGCCTCGCTGGACGCTCGACAAGATCGCTTTCGAGGTCTTTCAGCGCATCAATCGGGTAACGCCGGTAACGGCGCCGGCACTCGCCACTCTGGCCCTGCTCAGCGTCCGCGATCATGCGCTCACCTTGCAGGAGGTGCATGACGTGATCGAGCCCTTGCTGGACTACGCCGCGGCGCGCAACCTGCCGACCTCCGCACTCGGCGCCCTCCACAGCGTGCGCGGCGTCGAGGAGGTTCTCGATACGCTCGTTCGATCGGGTATCGTCGGCCGTCACGACGGTGGCTTGGAACCAGTCTTTTATATCGAGCCCGGCAAGCATCCGGTCGCCGCATACTACCGCAACAGCGCGATCCACTGGTTCGTCAATCGGGCGATCGTTGAACTCGGCATCATGGTCGCCGCGCGCGAGGGCGACGGTAACGCGCTGACCCGCGGGCTGGACGCGGCCTTTGCCTGGCGCGACCTGCTGAAGTTCGAGTTCTTCTTCAGCGAGAAGCCCGTCTTCCAGGAGGAGATCACTGCGGAGGCGCGCCTGCTCGACCCGAACATTCGCGCGCTCGTGTCCGGGCAGACGGTGCCGCTGTCCGTCCTCGAGCGGGCGCCGTTCCTCATTGCCCATCGGGTGCTGCCGGCGTTTCTCGAGGCCTACTTCGTCGTTGCCGACCGCCTGGCGGCGCATCCGGCAGAACTGCCGGTGGAGGAGCGGAAATTCCTCGCGCAGTGCCTCGCGGTCGGCCGGCAGTATGTCCTGCAGAAGCGGTTGAGAAGCCCGGAATGCGTCAGCCGCGAGCTCTTCACGAACGCCCTTGCGCTGGCGGCCAATCGCGGCCTGCTGCAACCGGGAGCCGGCGATCTTGCGGAAAGGCGGCGTCAATTCGCTGCCGAAACGGCTGCCGCCGTGGCCGGCGTGGCTGCGATCGGCGACCTCGACTATCGGCTGCGCCACGGCCGGCGGCACCTGCAATGACTGCCGTCGACACCATGGTCGCCGCCATCGAGGCCGGTGCGAGGGGGCCGGCCGTCGGCGCCTTCTTCGACTTCGACGGCACGCTGATCGACGGCTATTCCGCGGCCGCCTATTTCGGTGACAGATTCCGCCGTCGCGAGATGACCCTCACGGAGGCCATGGATGTCGCGCATCTGGCGTTGCATCCCGACATGGACGAGGCTGGGTTCGCCGCCGCCATCGGCAGGAGCCTGGCCCCATGGAGCGGACATTCGGAGCAGGAGATCATCGATCTCTGGCTGCGCCTGTTCAGGAGCAAGATCGGCACCCGGCTCTTTCCCGAGGCGTGGAAGCTTGTGAAAGCCCACCAGCGAATGGGTCATACGGTGGCGATTGCGTCTTCGGCGATGCGGTACCAGGTAGTGCCCTTCGCGGAGGAACTCGGCATCGGGCATCTGCTGTGCACGCGCGTGGCGGTACGCGATGGCCGGCTGACGGGCGCGATCGAGGGGCCGACGCTGTGGGGTAATGGCAAGGCCGAAGCGGTTCGTGCCTTCGCGCAGGATCATGATGTCGACCTGTCGCGAAGCCATGGCTACGCGAACGGCAACGAGGACATCGCCTTCCTCAGGGTCGTGAGGCAGGCGGTTGCCGTGAACCCCAAGCGGATGCTGGCAGCGACCGCACGGCAGGAAGGCTGGAAGGTCCTGCGCTTTGGGAGGCGCCGCAAGGCCTCGAACTTGGCGGTCGCGCGCAGCGTCGCGGCCTATGGTGCGCTGGCGGCGACGTCGCTTGGGGGAGTGGCCTATGCCGTCGCAACAGGGAAGAAACGGCGTGCCGCCGAACTGGTCAGCGCGGTGGGCAGCGACGCGATGCTGGCGGTGAGCGGCATCCGCGTTGACCTCCAGGGCGAAGAGCATTTGTGGGCGCATCGGCCCTCGGTGTTCCTCTTCAATCACCAGAGCAACGTCGATGCCTATGTCCTGCTCAAGCTGTTGAGGCGCGGCATCGTCGCCGTCGCCAAGAAGGAGGCGGCCCATTTCCCGCTGCTCGGGCAGATCATGCGGGCGCTCGATTTCGCCTTCATCGACCGCGCCAACACGCGCGACGCCATCGAGGCGTTGCGACCAGCGGTCGATCGGCTCAGGGCCGGACTAAGCGTCGTGATCGCGCCGGAGGGAACACGCAGCTTCACGCCGAGACTGGGACGTTTCAAGAAAGGCGGCTTCCACATCGCGATGCAGGCCGGCGCGCCCATCGTGCCGGTGGTCCTGCGCAATACCTACGAGGTCATGCCGCGCGACTCGCTGCTGTTCCGACCCGGTACGGTGCAGGTGTGTGCGCTGCCTCCAATCGACGTGACGGCATGGAGGGGCGAGGATCTCGACGATCATGTTGCCGACGTGCGGAGCCTCTTCCAGCGTACCCTCGACGACTGGCCCCGATCTCGCACCGATCCGGCCCACGACTGACGGCGGGCCTCCGATGTGGCGTCGATGGAAACGACGCTGCGCCCTGGACAGGCCGACAGTGCATGAAAAAAGCCGCCCGCGGCCCGGACGGCTTTCTGTCCCAACCGAACTAGACGAAAAGAAACAGTCTGGCAACGGTCGGCGTGCTGCAATAGATGAGTCCCCCTTCGCGCCAAAAGGGGACGACGATGATCGCTTGCGGATTGGACTTCGGGACGTCGAACTCGGCGATCGGCGTCGCTCGCGACGAGACGGCTGTGCTGGCGCCGATCGAGGCGAGCAACACGCTGATGCCGAGCGCCGTGTTCTTCGACTACGAGGTCAGAGGCCAGGTCCTGTTCGGCAACGAGGCCGTCGCGGCCTATGTTGGGCAGACCGAAGGCCGGTTGATGCGGGCGCTCAAGTCGCTGCTGGGCTCTCCCCTGATCAACGAGGAGACCAGCCTGGGAGGCCGCAAGGTTCCGCTCACGGAAGTCGTCGAGATCTTCGTGCGGCACCTGAAGGGCAAGGCCGAAGCCTTCGCCGGCCGCGAGATCACCACTGTCGTGCATGGCCGGCCGGTGCGCTTCGTCGATGACGACGACAAGGCCGATGCGCGGGCACAGGAGGTCCTGGAGGCCATTGCCCGACGGGCGGGCTTTCGCGACATCCGGTTCGTGTACGAGCCCATCGCGGCTGCCCATCACTACGAGCAGACCGTGCAGAGCGAGGAAGTGGTACTCATCGCCGACATCGGCGGCGGCACCAGCGATTTTTCCATCATCCGCATCGGCCCTCAGCACCGGTCCAGCGCCGACCGCAGCCGGGACGTGCTCGCGAACACCGGCGTGCACATCGGCGGCACGGATTTCGACACGGCCCTCAGCCTCGTGGCGATAATGCCGTTGCTGGGCCTCGGAACACAGCTGGTCGAAAAGAACCTGCCGATGCCGAACGCGCCCTATCATGAGCTCGCCGCCTGGGCGACGATCAACTTCGCCTATACGTACCGGAACGAACGCGCGCTTGCCGAACTCGTCGCGCTCTCCTGCGAGCCCGAGAAAGTGGAGCGCCTGTTGAACGTGGTGCGCCACCGGCTTGGCCATCGCCTGGCCCTGGCCGTGGAGGAAGCGAAGATCGGGCTCAGCACCGAGGAACAGGCCGTCATGCCTCTCGCCTTTATCGAACCGGGCCTGGAAGGGGCGGCGACGCGTATCGAATTCGACCGCGCCATCGCAGCCGGCATGGAACGGCTCCATAGGGCCGCAAGCGATTGCATCGCGGCAGCGGGTCTCGGGCCTGCCGGAGTCGATACGATCTTCCTGACGGGTGGATCGAGCCGTGTGCCGGCCGTACGCGCTGCGATCGGGCGAGCCGCGCCGGCCGCGCGTGTTGCCAGCAAGTCGGATCTCCTGTCCGTTGCTCTCGGCCTGACCCAGATGGCGGGGAGCTTGGGCTGAGCCGTGTTGCCGGCTCCCCGATCGCGAGCGGCAGATGCGCAGCGGGCGACTCTGACGCGAGCCGCCCGTCGCCACGAAGGTCGCCTTAC
>JAFEFG010000050.1 GCA_018240685.1 Pseudomonadota bacterium
GCACCGCTCTACCGGCTCTACGCCCTGCCCGGCAATCCGCCGCTGCGGCCCGGCATGGTGCGGGTCGCCCAAGGGGGCGCGGCGATCGAGCTCGAAGTCTGGAGTGTGCCGACGCCGCGCTTCGGCGACTTCGTCTGCCAGATCCCCGCACCGCTGGGCATCGGCATGGTGACTATGGCCGATGGCACGACCGTCCAGGGCTTTCTCTGCGAGAGCTACGCCACCGCCGATGCGCGCGACATCACCGACTTCGGCGGTTGGCGCGCCTACCTGAAGACGCTCGGCTCCAAGACGCCCGACTAGGAGCGCTTCACGCCGGGATCGCCCGCCTCGACGGCGAAGCGCACCGGGGTGGAAATGCCCGACCTGGGGTCGCATACGTCGTCCAGCATGCGGAAGGAAACGGTCGCGGCCTTGGGCTCGAGCGCAATGTGCCCATAACCGTACTGGCCACCGCGCGCATAGCGGATATACGGCGTATCGCGCACCATCGACTGAAGCTGCTTGTCCGAGAAGCCCTGCGAGGTGACGGAACCGCCGACGAACTCGGTCGCCACGATGGGGGATGAGGACGCTTCGAAATCCGGTTTCAGATCGGTGGCCCAGAACGAGTGCACGTCGCCGCCCAGCACGACCGTGTCCCGGACGGGCGAAGCCGCGACGGCGTCGAGCAATTTCCGGCGCGCCGCCGGGTAGCCGTCCCATCCATCGGCCCAGTAGGTTCGCTTCCCTTCCTTGAACAGGCGCGATTCCGCCATCAGCGTCTGCTGAGCGATCAGGTTCCAGCGCCCCGAAGCGCCCTTCATGGCCTCCGCGAACCATGCCTCCTGCTCGGCCCCCAGCATGGTGCGCGCGGGGTCGGTACGCTCGGCGCAGTCGGCCAGCATGCGGCCCTTGATCCGCTCGGCATGGCAGGCGTTGTGGGAGCGATACTGCCGGTCGTCGAGGACGAAGAGTTCGGCAAGATCGCCGAAGCGATAGCGATCGTAGATCCTGAGCGACGGACCGCGCGGCCGCATCGCATTGGGCAGCGGCATGTGCTCCCAGTAGGCCTGATAGGCCGCAGCCCTCAGCAGCAGGAACTGTTGCGGATCGGGATCGGTCGGCGAGATGTCGTTGGCATAGTCGTTGGCCACTTCATGGTCATCCCACGTCACGATCCAGGGATGCGCCGCATGAGCGGCCTGCAGGTCGGGGTCCGACTTGTAGAGGGCGTAGCGATCGCGGAATTCCCGCAGCGTCGTCGGTCGGCCCGTGCCGTGGTGGCGCACCAGGTCCCGCCCCCAGGGGATTTCGTAGATGTAGTCGCCGAGGAACAGGACCGCGTTCAGCGGCTCTTCGGCCATGTGGCGCAGGGCGGCATAGTAGCCGTGCTCGTAATCCTGGCACGAGGCGAAGGCGAAGCGCAGCAGCGGCACCCGCTCGGTCGGACCGGCCGCGGTCAGGGTCCGCCCGACCGGGCTCGCCTTGCCGTTGACCGTGAAGCGGTACCAGTAGGGCCTGCCGGGCCGCAGGCCGTCGACATCGACATGGATGGAGTGCGCCCAGTGCGGCTCCGCCGTGGCCTGCCCCGAACGCACGACCCGCTGCAGATGCTCGTCCTCCGCGATGGACCAATCGACGGTGAACGTTCCGGCCAGGGGCTGCGTCGGATCGGTCGCCAGCAGGCGGGTCCATAACACCACGGATTGCGAGGTCGGATGGCCCGAAGCAACCCCGAGACCGAAGGGGTTTTCCGCAAGCGGCGCATCGGCCCGCGCAAGCGACGGCAGCCCGACAACAGCGAGGCCGCCGATAAAGGAGCGACGATACATCGTTCAAGTCTTACGCGGCCAAGGCGACACTTCAATGGCAGCGGCCACGTCTGCTAGGGTTCGCTCCCCGAGGAGGAACGTACCCATGAGCGGAAAGATCGCAGTCGTCACCGGTGCCGGCAGCGGCATCGGCCGGGCATCGGCGCTTGCCCTGTTGAAGGCCGGCTACAAGGTCGCGCTGGCAGGCCGGCGCAAGGACGCCCTGGACGAAACGGCGAAGATGGCGGCCGGCAACGCGGCCAACGCCTTGGTCGTGCCCACCGACGTCACGAAGCGGGACGACATCGTCGCCCTGTTCGCCAAGGTCAAGTCGACCTGGGGCCGGCTCGACCTTGTGTTCAACAATGCCGGCGGCGGCGCACCGCCGGTGCCCCTCGAGGAGCTCCCCTACGAGACCTGGCTCAGCGTCGTCGCGGCCAATCTCACCGGTCCCTTCCTGTGCACGCAGGAAGCGATGAAGATCATGAAGGACCAGAAGCCGCGCGGTGGCCGCATCATCAACAACGGCTCGATCTCGGCGCACGCGCCGCGTCCCTTCTCCGTCGCCTACACCGCGACCAAGCACGCCATCACCGGCCTTACCAAGTCGACCTCGCTCGATGGTCGCGCCTACGACATCGCCTGCGGCCAGATCGACATCGGCAATGCGGCCACCCCCATGACCGAGCGCATGACCAAGGGCGTTCTTCAGCCCGATGGCACCACGCGCGTCGAGCCGCGCATGGATGTGGAGGCCGTGGCCCAGGCGATCGTCTACATGGACAGCCTGCCGCTCGACGCCAACGTGCAGTTCATGACAGTGATGGCGACCAAGATGCCGTTCGTCGGCCGCGGCTGAGCCGCCGCGCCAGGGCGCAGGTCCCACGGCCCGGTCCGAAGGCGAGTCTGACTGGCGAAACCGCCCCTTCCAGCCGGGCCACGGCCTAGTAGCCGTGGTCCTCCAGGTTCAGGAGCGGGAACGCGCTATGCACATGGGGCAGGTTCGTGGGCCTGCTGGCGCTGATGTAGCTGGTGTCGAGCTGCTTCAGGCTGGTGACGCCCAGCAGACCCATCACCTCCATCATCTCCTCCTCGAGGAGTTCGATCACGCGCTCGATCCCCGCGGCACCGGCGGCGGCCAGGCCGTAGCAGTAGAGCCGGCCGAGGCCGACCCAGTCGGCGCCGAGGCAGATCGCCTTCACGATGTCGCTGCCGCGGCTGTAGCTGCCGTCGACGATCACCTTGGCGCGGCCCCTGACCGCCGCCACGATCTCCGGCAGGACTTCGGTCGAGCCGCGGCCGTGATCGAGCTGGCGCCCGCCATGGTTGGAACAGTAGATGCCCCAGACCCCATGCTGCAGGGCGATCTCGGCATCCTCGCCCGTGCCGATCCCCTTCAGGATGAACTTCACGTCGGGGAACTTGTCCTTCACGCGCTTGAAGTTGTCCCAGGCGAAGGCGGCCTGGTGGTCATGGCCCGTCGCCGTGGCCCGCCAGGATTTCACGAAACGCTTGGCGATGTCTCGCTCGCGCCGCGAGTAGACGTTGGTGTCGACCGTGATGCAGAACGCATCGTAGCCAGCATCCATGGCCCGCGTGACGCAATCGGCGACCCAGTTGTCGTCGCCACGGACGTAAAGCTGGTAGATCTTCGGCCCGTCACCGCCTTGCACGATGTCCTCGAGCCTGAGCGTGGTCACCGAGCTGATCAGCATGCCGACCCCGGCCGCCCCGGCGCCGCGAGCCACTGTGATCCCGCCGCCCGCCTCGAAGGACTCGAGCGAACCGACGGGCGCCAGGAGCACTGGAATCCGCAATTTCCGACCCAGGATCTCCGAGGACGGATCGATGGACGAGACGTCCCGCAGCACCCGCGGCTTGAAGGCGATGGAGTCGAGCGCCATCCTGTTGCGGCGCAGCGTCGTCTCCGTTTCGGTTCCGCCGATCAGATAGTCCCAGATGTTCGGATTGAGGCGGATCTTGGCCGATTTCACGATCTCATGCAGCGTTGCGAACTCCGCTTCCAGGCCGCTCGCCATGTCTGTGTTTCCCCCTGTGTGTCGGCTGCTGTTCTTGCGCGTCCGGGGTAACGCGTCAACGCACCGCGCCGTTTCACAAAGCGGCCATTGACGCTGCGGTGTTTCAGCGATTTCATCGATATGGAATGGAAAGGCGCGAAAAAGGCGCCGAGACAGGCGAGGTCGATATTATGAAGAGGCGCACATTCACTGCTGGCCTGGCGCTTGGCACCATGTGGGCACCGGCTCTGGTGCGGGCTGCCCCGGCGCTCCAGGAAACACCGTCGCTCGCCGACAAGGTAAAGTCCGCCGCGCTGCCGCCGGTCGACAAGCGCATTCCCGCGCAGCCCTCCATCGTCTCCCAGTTCGCCGGAGCCGACGGCCCGGGCAAGGCCGGCGGCGAGGTGAACATGCTGATCGCCAGCACCCGCGACACGCGCCTGATGACGGTCTACAGCAACGCGCGCCTGATCGTGTATGATGGCGACTTCAAGCTGCAGAGCGACATCCTCGACAGCTACGAGGCCAAGGACGGCCGCATCTTCACCTTCAAGCTGCGCGCCGGCCACAAATGGTCCGACGGGCATCCCTTCACGACCGAGGACTTCCGGTTCTTCTGGGAGGACATGGCCAACAACAAGGAGCTGTCGCCGTCGGGCCCGTCGATCGAGCTCCTGGTCGAAGGTCAGCCGCCCAAGGTCGAGATCCTCGACGAGGTGACGATCCGCTACAGCTGGGACAAACCCAACCCCTACTTCATCGAGAGCCAGGCGCGCGCCGCTCCGTTGTGGCTGTTCCGGCCCGCACACTATCTCAAGAAGTTCCACATCAAGTACACGCCGGCCGAGGAGATCGAGAAGGAAGGCCGCGGCGGCCAGAAGAGTGCAAGGTGGACGCAGATCTTCCGCAGCGTCGACACGATGTACTACAACAGCAACCCGGACCTGCCGACGCTCAATCCATGGGTGCTGACGACCCACCCACCGGCGCAGCGCTTCGTCTACGAGCGCAATCCGTACTACTACCGCGTCGACGACAAGGGCACCCAGCTGCCCTATTTCGATCGCGTCGTCTTCACTGTGGTAGCCGCCAACCTGGTGCCCGCCAAGGCGGGGCTCGGTGAGTCCGACCTGCAGTGCCGCTATCTCAACCTGCGGGACTACACGTTCCTGCGCAAGAGCGCCCAGACCTCGCACGTCGGCGTGCTGCTCTGGGAGCAGGGCTCCGGCTCGCAGCTTGCGCTCTATCCCAACCTCAATGCCAAGGACGAGACCTGGGCCAAGCTCAATCGCGACGTCCGCTATCGCCGCGCGCTGTCGATGGCCGTCGACCGTGACGAGCTGAACGAGGTCATCTACACGGGCCTCGCCAAGCCGTCGGCGAACACGATCATGCCGCGCTCGCCGCTCTTCAAGCCGGAGTATGCGAAGACGTGGGCGACCCTGAACGTCAAGCTCGCCAACAGCCTGCTCGACGAGGTCGGCCTCAACAAGCGCAACGACGAGGGCATCCGGCTGCTGCCGGACGGACGGCCCGCCATCATCGTGGTCGAGCATGCGAGCGAAGTGAGCGAGGATTCCGATGCCCTGGCGCTGATCGCCGATCAGTGGAAGAAGATCGGCATCAAGCTGCTGAGCAAGCCGCAGTCGCTCAACAACTTCCGCATGCGCGCCTTCTCAGGCGACGCCATCATGACCGCCTATGCCGGCGTCGTGACCGCCGTGCCGTCGCCCGAGAGCTCGCCGAAGGAGTTCTGCCCGACCATGCAAGGCGGCCTGCAGTGGCCGCGCTGGGGCATGTACATCGAGTCCAAGGGCAAGCAGGGCGAGAAGTGCGACATGCCGGAGGCGGCGGTCCTGCTCGACTACCTGCACACCTGGGAGACGGCGACCGACCAGGCGACGCGGACCGAAGCCTGGGATCAGATCCTCCACAACAACATGGAGCAGGTCTTCTCGATCGGCACGCTGAACGGCGTGCTGCAGCCGATCGTGGTCGCCCCCAAGGTCAAGAACGTGCCCAAGGAAGGCTATTACGCCTGGGATCCGGGCGGATACATCGGCCTCTACAAGCCGGACACCTTCTGGCTCGCATCCTAGACGGCGCTCAGCGGCCGACCTTCCAGCCGACTTCGGCGTCGAAGCGGTCGAAGAAGTCGGCCTCGTAGGCCTGCTCGGGCGACTGCCGCACGAGCTCGTCGAGGCGGTACGCATCCTTGCCGACTAGGATGCGCCAGCGGTCGGCCTTCACCCCGTCGAGGATCACGGTCGCCGCTTCCGCGGCGCCCATCGGCGCCTCTTCCATGAAGCGGCGGATCCGCTCGCGGGCGACCTGCTCCACCTGCGCGTCGGTCATCCCGGAGGTGTCCACGCCGGCTGCCGTGATGCGGTCCCGCGCGACCTGGATCATGGCCGGCGTCATCGCCTCCGATTCGCCGCCGCCCAGCACCTTGCCCGTGTTCCCCGCAATGCCGGTGCCGATATGGCCCGGCATCACGACCGAGCATTTGATGTGCGGCGCGTTCATCCGCAGATCCGTCTGCAGTGCCTCGGAGAATCCCTTCACCGCGAACTTGGCGGCGCTGTAGGCCGTCTGCGGCGTATGGGGGCCGAGCGAGGCCCAGAATCCGTTCACGCTGCTGGTGTTGACGATATGGCCCTTGTCGGCCTTCATCAGCATCGGCAGGAAGGCGCGCGTGCAGAGATAGACGCCGCCCCAGCAGATGTTGAAGGTCCGCTCCCATTCGGCGCGCTCGTTCACGATCATGCTGCCGCCGCCGCCAATGCCGGCATTGTTGAACAGCAGATGGATGCGGTCCGTCTGGTGCTGCGACGCCGTCTCGTCCCGGAAGCGCAGCACCTGCGCCTCGTCGGCGACATCGACGATGTGGATGGTGATGCGCAAGCCCTGCGGCAGGCGCTCCTGCTCGCACAGCCGCTTCGTCTCGGCGAGACCCGAGGCCGAGACATCGCAGGTGGCGATGCTGCAGCCCTCGGCCACGAGCTGGCGCACCAGCTCG
Organism: Pseudomonadota bacterium; assembly: GCA_018240685.1. Lineage (GTDB taxonomy): Bacteria > Pseudomonadota > Alphaproteobacteria > Reyranellales > Reyranellaceae > Reyranella. Next base: position 6,831 of record JAFEFG010000050.1, read on the forward strand.
CGCCCCATGCCCGAGCCGCCTCCGGTGACGACGGCGATCCGCCCTGCCAGATCCTTCATCTCTTCCTCACCACGTGTCGATGTTGGGACGCTTCTTGTGGCCGTCACGCCGCCGCGGCTCGGCACCGAGCAGCGCCGTCGCGATCCAGTGCCGCGATTCGGCGGGATCGATCACCTCGTCGACCTCGAAGTAGGTCGCGGTGCTGAGCGCCTTGCCGCGTGCATAGGCGGCCGCCACCATCTTGTCGAACAGCGCGCGGCGCTCGGCGGGATCGCTCACCGCCTCGAGTTCCTTGCGGAAGCCGAGCTTCACCGCGCCTTCGAGGCCCATGCCGCCGAACTCGCCGGTGGGCCAGGAAATCGCGAAAGCGCCGGCATGGAAGGAGCCGCCTGCCATCGCCTGGGCGCCGAGCCCGTAGGCCTTGCGCAGCACGATGGTGCCGAACGGCACGCCGAGATTGGCGCCGACCACGAACAGGCGCGAGCAGTGCCGGACCAGCGCGGTCTTCTCGATCTCCGGCCCCACCATCATGCCCGGCGTGTCGCACAGGAACAGCACCGGCAGGTCGAAGGCGTCGCAAAGCTTCAGGAAGCGCGCCGCCTTGTCGGCGCCATCGGAGTCGATCGCGCCGGCAAGATGCGTCGGGTTGTTGGCGACGATGCCGAGCGGCTTGCCCTCGATACGGGCCAGCGCCGTCACCATGCCGGGCCCGAAGGCGCGGCGCAGCTCCAGCACCGAGCCCTCGTCGCACAGCGTATCGAGCACCGTGCGCACGTCGTAGACCCGCAGCCGGTTCTCCGGGATCGCGCGCCTCAGCAGGCGCTGGTCGGCGGCCTTCCAGTCCGCCACCGGGCCCTGGAAGTAGGAGAGGTACTTCTTCGCGACCGCGACCGCCTCGGCCTCGTCCTCGACGGCGATGTCGACGGTGCCGTTGGGCACCTGCACGCTCATCGGCCCGACTTCCTCGGGCGCGAACACGCCGAGATTGCCGCCCTCGATCATCGCCGGACCGCCCATGCCGATCGACGAGTTCTTCGTGGCGATGACGACGTCGCAGCAGCCCAGCAACGCCGCGTTGCCGGCGAAGCAGCGGCCGGAATTGATGCCCACCAGCGGCACCAGCCCGCTCAGCCGCCCGAAGATGTGGAAGGCCATGGTGTTGAGACCGGCCACCGACTGCACGTCGATGTCGCCCGGCCTTCCGCCGCCGCCCTCGGTGAAGACCACCAGCGGCAGGCGCTGTGCCTCGACCAGCTCGAACAGCCGGTCCTTCTTCTCGTGGTTGGTCTTGCCCTGCGTGCCCGCCAGCACGGTGTAGTCGTAGAGCGCCACGGCGACGCGGCTGCGCGTGTCGTCGAACAGCGTGCCGTTCACGCGGCCGATGCCGGTGATCAGGCCGTCGGCGGGCGTCTTGGCGATCAGGTCCTCGACCGAACGCCGCGTGCGCTGGCTGGCGATGGCGAAGGCGCCGTATTCGACGAAGGAGCCCGGATCGACGAGGTCGTTCAGGTTCTCGCGCGCGGTGCGCTGGTTGGTCTTGCGCCGCCGTGCCACCGAGTCGGGCCGCTTCTCGTCCAGTGTCATCGCACGGCGGTCGAAGTACTCGGCGAGGTCGGGGCGGATGTGGTCGAGATCGATCTTCTCCTCGGCCGCCGCGCTCTTCACCTCGACATCGGCCTCCTCGACGAACAGCAGCGGATGGCCCTCGTAGATCGTCTCGCCCGCCTCGACCGCGATCCGGCGCACATAGCCGCGCGCGGGGCTCTTGATCTCGTGCTGCATCTTCATGGCGTCCATGACGAGCAGCGGCTGGCCGGCGGCGACGGCATCGCCCTCCTTCACGGCAAGGCTGACGACCGTACCCTGCATCGGCGCCGGCACCGGCACCGTCCCTTCCGGCGCATCGCTCGGCGCGGCGGCTTCGGCGGCCTGGACCGTGGTCTGCTTGCCGAAGGTCAGAACCGCCAGCGGATCGACATTGTCCACCCGCGCCCCGGCCTGCCGGCCGCCGGCCGCCGACGGCGCCGCCGCCGCCGCGAAGTAGAGCCCCGGCTGCAGCTTCGCCGCCGCCTCGATCAGCGCCGCGGCGTGCTCGTCGACGAAGCGCGTATGGACCTTGTCGGCCCGCACCGCGGGATCGTCCAGCAGCGCGCGCAGGAAGGCGATGTTGGACGGTGCGCCCTCGAGCCGGAACGCTGCCAGCGCCCGCTCCGCGCGCGCCAGCGCCTCGCCGAAGGAAGCACCGTGCACGATCACCTTGGCCAGCAGCGAGTCGAAGTTGGGATTGGTGCGATAGCCGGCATAGCCGTAGGTATCGACGCGCACGCCGGGGCCCGAGGGCGGTTCGAAGGCGGAGAGCGTACCGCCGCCCGGCTTGGCCGAGCCGTCGGCGGTCATGGTCTCCATGTTGACGCGCAGCTGGATCGCGGCGCCGCGCGGCGCGGCCTCCTCCACGCCCGTGTCCTTGAGCGCCGAGCCGCCCGCCAGCAGCAGCTGCGCCTTCACCAGATCGACGCCCCACACCTCCTCGGTGACGGTGTGCTCGACCTGCAGGCGCGGATTGGCCTCGATGAAGAAGAAGGCGTCGCCGTCGACCAGGAACTCGAAGGTGCCGAGGCTGCGATACTTCACATCCCTGGCCATGGCGATCGCCGCCTCGATGATCTTCTTGCGGAGGGCCGGCTTCAGGGCCGGACTGGGTGCCAGCTCGACGATCTTCTGGCTGCGCCGCTGCAGGGTGCATTCGCGCTCGCCCAGCGCCACCACCTTGCCCTTGCCGTCGCCGACGGCCTGGATCTCGACATGGCGCGCTTGTCCCACCAGCCGCTCGGCATAGAGATCGCCGTTGCCGAAGGCCGCCTTCGCCTCCGCCGAGGCGCGCGCGAAAGCCTCGGCGATCTCGCTCTCGTTCCGGATCAGGCGCATGCCGCGGCCGCCGCCGCCCGCAATCGCCTTGAGCACGATGCCGGCCTTCGCATGCTCCTTGAAGAACGCGACCGCGCCGGCGACGTCGGTCGGGCCGCCGGTGCCGGGCAGCACCGGCACCTTGCACTGTTCGGCATGCGCGCGCGCCCGCGCCTTGTCGCCGAACAGGTCGAGCTGCTCGGGCGTCGGCCCGACGAAGACCAGCTTCGACTCGGCACAATCGCGCGCCAGCGCCGTGTTCTCCGACAGGAAGCCGTAGCCCGGATGGATGGCGTCGCAACCGGCCGTCCTGGCGGCGGCGATGACGGCGGCGATGTCGAGATAGGGCGCGGCGCCACGGCCCTTCAGCGGCACCGCCTCGTCGACGCGCTTCACATGCAGCGAAGAGGCATCGTCGTCGGAGTAGACGCCGACGGTGGCGATGCCGAGTTCGGCCGCGGCCTGGGCGATACGGATGGCGATCTCGCCGCGATTGGCGATCAGGAGTTTCTTGATCATCGGCTCAACGGTAAAAGTGAATCATGTCGAAGCGGTTGCTGATCGTGGCACATGCGCCGTCGGAGAACACGCGCGCCCTGCGCGCGGCCGTGGAGCGCGGCGCGCTGAGCGAAACGGGCATTGAGGTGAGGGTTGCGGCGCCGCTGCAGGCCGGGCCCGACGACGTGCTGGCGGCGCAGGCGGTCATTCTCGGCACAACCGAGAACCTGGGCTACATGAGCGGCGCGCTGAAGGATTTCTTCGACCGTTCCTACTATGCGCTGCTCGACCGCACGCAGGGCCTGCCGTGCGCGCTCTATATCCGCGCCGGCAGCGATGGCACCGGCACGCGACGCGGTGTCGAGACCATCCTGACCGGCCTGCGCTGGCGGCTGGTGCAGGAGCCCCTCATCTGCCGGGGCCCGTGGCAGGAAAGCTTCGCGCAGCAATGCGAGGAGCTCGGCGCGGCGATGGCGGCGGGGTTGGCGGCAGGGATCTTCTGAACGGCCTCCGGCCTCGACGATCACTGCGCGGTGTACCCGCCATCCACGACGAGGGCCGAGCCGGTCATGAAGCCGGCATCGTCGGAGGCCAGGAACACGATGCCCTTGGCGATGTCCTCGGCGACACCCAGCCGGCCGATCGGATGCATGCGGACGGAAACGTCGCGCGTGGCCTCGGTGTCGTTGCTGCCCAGCGCCCGCGCGCGCATGGCGAAGGTCTGCTGGCCCATGTCGGTGTCGATCACACCGGGATGGATCGAATTGACGCGGATGCGATAGCCCTTGCGGCCGAACTCGAGCGCCGTCGACTTGGTGAACAGCGTCACGCCGCCCTTGGTGAGCGAGTAGAGCGGATCGAGCTGCGAGCCGACGAGGCCGGCGACCGAGGCGAGGTTGACGATCGCCGAGCCGTGCGGGCTGCCGGTGGCGCTCTTCCTGAGATGCGGCAGTGCCGCGCGCGTGCCCAGCACCACGCCGGTCAGGTTGACCGCCACCAGCCGGTTCCATTCGTCGAGCGTCGCATCCTCGACACCCTTGCCGTTGAAGATGCCGGCATTGTTCACCAGCACGTCGAGCCTGCCGAATTTCTTCAGCGTCGCGTCCATCGCGGCGGCCCACGCCGCCTCCTGCGTGACGTCGAGCGGAACATAGAGCGCCTGCCCGCCCGCCGCCTCGATCTCCTTGGCGGTCTGGCGGCCGCGCTCGTCGAGCACGTCACCGATCGCGACCTTGGCGCCGGCGCTCGCCATCAGCCTGGCGGTCGCCCCGCCGATTCCGCGCGCCGCGCCCGAAAGGAACGCGACCTTGCCGTCGAGCCTGTTCATTCCTGTTTCCTCCTTCATTGTTCTTTTCCCTCTCGGGGGAAGTGGCCCGTCTACGGACGGAAGGGGGCCACCCCTCCGCCCGCCGCGCAGGCACCTCCCCCGAAGCGGGGGAGGAATATCGAGACGCTACTTGCCCAGCTTGTTGAAAGGGATGTCCTTGTCGACGCGCACGTCGGCCGGCAGACCGAGCACGCGCTCGGCGACGATGTTGCGCAGGATCTCGTCGGTGCCGCCGGCGATGCGGAAGCCCGCGCCGCCGATCCACTGCGCCTGGAAACCGCCCGCTTGCGGGATCTCCTCCTTCATGACGCCGGCCGGCCCCATCAGCTCCATGGCGAAGGCGCCCATGTCCTGCATCTTGGGCGCCGCCACGATCTTGATGATCGAGGATTCCGGTCCCGGCGTCTGGCCCTTCGACAGGGCGGTGAGCGTGCGATAGCGTGTCAGCTTCAGACCCTGCTGCTGCACGTACCAGTCGGCGATCCGGCTGCGCACCTGCTGATTCCGGATCGCGGGCCCGTCCTCGAGATCGGTGTCGCGGGCAAGCTCCATCAGCTCGTCGACGTCGAGGCCGCCCGACGGCATGCCGACCGCGAGGCGCTCGTTCATCAGCGTGGTGAGCGCGGCCTTCCAGCCCTCGCCCACCTTGCCCAGTCGCTGGCTGTCGGGGATGCGCACGTCGGTGAAGAACACCTCGTTGAAGTTGGCGCCGCCCGACATCTGCTTGATCGGCCGCACCTCGACCCCCGGCGTCTTCATGGACAGGAAGAACATCGTGAGGCCCTGGTGCTTGGGCACGGTCGGGTCGGTCCGGGTGATGATGATGCCGAAGTCGGAGTAATGGGCACCCGAGGTCCAGACCTTCTGGCCATTGATCACCCAGCCGTCACCGTCTCGTTCGGCGCGCGTGCGGATGCCGGCCACGTCCGAGCCCGCCGCCGGCTCGGAGAAGAGCTGGCACCAGATCTCCTCACCATGGAGCGCAGGCTTGACGTAGCGCTTGAGCTGCTCGGGGCTGGCGTAGGCCATCATGGTCGGGATGCACATGCCGAGCCCGATGTCGAAGAAGCCGAGCGGCACGAGATAGTTCGACTCTTCCTGCTGGTAGATCACCTGCAGGATCGGCGAGGCGCCGCGGCCGCCGAACTCCTTGGGCCAGGTCATGCGCGCATAGCCGGCGGCAGCCTTCTTGGCCTGCCATTCCCGCGCCTTCTTCAGCAGCTCGGGATCGTCGTTGCGGGCGCGGAAGCTCTGCTTGTCGTCGCTCTTGCGGGTCGCGTTGGCATCGAGCCAGGCGCGCACTTCCTTGCGGAACGCGGCCTCTTCGGGGGTATCGTTGAAGTCCATCTTGGATCCTCCTTACGCCGCGTTCTTCTGTTCGAGCCGGGTCACCAGCTTGTCCTTCCATGCCATCGGGCCGCCCAGCGACAGCGCCATCACACGGGCGCGGCGGTAGTGGAACTGCGTGTCGGCCTCCCAGGTGAAGCCGATGCCGCCATGGGTCTGGATGTTCTCCTTCGCCGCGAAGTCGTAGGCATCGGTGGCCGCGATGCGCGCCGCCGCCGCCGCGAGCGGCAGGTCGGCGCCGCCATCGGTCAGCATCATGGCGCCGTAATAGGCGTTGGAGCGCGCCAGCTCGAGCTTCACGTAGCAGTCGGCCAGCTTGTGCTTGATCGCCTGGTAGGAGCCGATGAGACGGCCGAAGGCCTGGCGCTGCAGGGCATAGTCGCGCGCCATCCACATCGCCGCCTCGGCGCCGCCGACCTGGGCGAAGGCGAAGTAGACCGCCGCCGCATCGTAGAGCCGCTCGAGCAGCGACCAGCCCTCGCCCTCCGCCCCCAGCAGCTCGGCCGAGGCGCCGTCGAAGGTGAGTTCGGCCTGCTTGCGCGCGGGGTCGATGGTTTCGACCCGCTGCTTCTTCACGGCGGGCTGCGACAGGTCGACCAGAACCAGCGACACGGCCCGATCGCCCGGATTGCTTCCCTGGCCGCCCGTGTTCGCCAGCACGACCGCGAAGGTCGCCGCGTCGCCGTCGATCACCGGCACCTTCTTGCCGTTGAGCTTGCCGCCGCCGAAGGTCGTGCGGATGTTGCGCGGCCGCGGCGGCTGCGCGCCCTCGGCGACGGCGAGCGTGCCGATCGCCTTGCCGTTTGCCAGCTCGGGCAGCCACTTCTTCTTCTGCGCGTCGGAGCCCGCGAGCTTCAGCGCCTCGGTCGCCAGCACGACCGAACTGTCGAACGGCACCGGCGCGGCGGCGCGGCCGATCTCCTCGGCGATCACGCACAGCTCGAGCGGCGACAGGCCGAGTCCGCCATATTCTTCCGGGATCGCCGTGGCGGGCACGCCCAGGTCGACGAGGCCCTTCCAGACCTCCTCGGCATACGCTTCGTTGCCGTCAAGAACGCGGCGCACGACCTTGGTCGGGCACTTGTCGGCGAGGAATTTGCGAACCTGCTCCTTGAGCAGCTTCTGGTCGTCGGAGAAATCGAAGTTCATGATGGGCCGAGCCTAGCAAGCGGCCTCGCATCGGGGAACGGCTCAGGGTTTCGGCACGCGGACCGTGCCGCAGGGTGGCAGGCACGATAGGATGACGCCATGGAGACGACGGACATCAAGGACTGGCACGCCCACGTCTACTTCGACGCCGCTTCGCGCGACGCAGCCTGGGCGCTGCGCGAGCGGATCGAGAAGGCGTTCGACATCGACATGGGCCGCTTCCACGAGAAGGCGGTCGGCCCGCATCCGCGCTTCAGCTACCAGGTTCGCTTCCGCAACGACCAGTTCGCGACGCTGATCCCGTGGCTGACGCTGCATCGCGGCGCCCTCACGATCTTCGTGCATCCCAACACCGGCCAGGATCTGGAGGATCACCGCGACCGCGCCCTCTGGCTCGGCCAGCAGGTCCCTCTTCTCCTCGACGCGCTCAAGTAAAGGAACATTCCATGGAAACGCTGCTCCCCCTCGCCCACCGCATCGGCGAGAAGCTCAAGGCGCGCAAGGAGACGATCGCCCTCTCCGAATCCTCGTCGGGCGGCCTCGTCTCCGCGGCGCTGCTCGCGGTGCCCGGCGCCTCCGCCTATTACATGGGTGCGGCCGTCGTCTACACGCGCCCGGCGCAGGATGCTTTCCTCGCCGTGCCGAAGGAGAAGCGCGTGGGCGTCCGCTCTTCTTCGGAACCGTGGGCGCTGCTGGCGGCCGAGCATGTACGCGAACGCCTGAAGACGACCTGGGGCCTCGCCGAGACCGGCGCCGCCGGCCCGACTGGCAACTCCTACGGCGATCCGGCCGGCCATACCTGCGTCGCCGTGGTCGGCCCCAACGGCAAGATCGCCCGCACCTTGCGCACGGGCTCGGCCGACCGCGCTGCCAACATGCGGGCCTTCGCGGCCGAGGCACTCAAGCTGATCGACGAACAGCTCGGCTAGCTTGAAGGCCGCGGTGCGCGGCCGCCGGCGGTCAGGCCGCCGTCGATCACGAGCTCCTGCCCGGTGATGTAGCTCGCGGCGTCGGTGCAGAGGAACAGCACGCCGTTGGCGATGTCCTGCGCCTCGCCGACCCGCACCAGCGGCACGGCCACCGCAGCACGCTCGGCGGGATCGATCGGCGCGTTGCGGCGGTTGCCTTCCGCCTCGGTCGGGATCTTGTCCCAGATCGGCGTGGCGATAATGCCGGGATGGACCGAGTTGCAGCGGATGTTGTCGGCGGCATGCTCGAGCGCCACCGACTTGGCAAGCAGGCGCACGCCGCCCTTGGTCGCCGAATAGGCGGCGAGCCCTGGCGCGCCGCGCAGGCCAGCCACCGACGACATCAGCACGATCGAGCCACCGCCGACCTTCTTCAGCGCCGGGATGGCATGCTTGATGGAGAGGAACACGCCGTCGAGATTGATCGCCTGCTGGCGCTGCCAGTCGGCCAGCGTCATCGTGGCGATCGGCGCCATGATGCCGATGCCGGCATTGGCGACCATGATGTCGAGCCGGCCGAAGCGCTTCTCCGCCTCGGCGATCACGCCCGGCCACGTCGCTTCGTCACGCACGTCGTGGTGAAGGTAGTGCGCCTTGCCGCCCGCCTTGGCGATGCGCTCGACGATCTCCTTGCCGAGCCGGTCGTCGATGTCGGTGATCAGGACGGCGGCGCCGGCGGCGGCCAGCGTCTCCGAGCAGGCCGCGCCGATGCCCGAGGCACCACCGGTGACGATGGCGGTCTTTCCAGAAAGCGATGAGGTCGTCATGTGCTGTCCTTTGCAGATGGCTCAAGCAGAGAGGGCGCGCCGACGGCGCGCCCTGGACGAAGATCGGCGGCTGGGGACCGGTCAGCGGCCCTTGAAGTTGCCGGGCCGCTTCTCGGCATAGGACTTCACGCCTTCCTTGAAGTCCTCAGTCTTGCGCGTCCAGTCCTGCTCGACCAGCTCGCGCTCGGTCGCCATCTCGGCGGCGTCGGCGAAGCCGCGACGCATGGTCTCGCGCGTGGACACCAGGGCGAGCGGCGCGGACTCGGCGATCTCCTTGGCGAGGTCCATCGCGCCCTTGCGCACGTCGGCGAGCGGCACCAGCACGTCGGCCAGGCCCCAGGCCACCGCCTCCTCACCGCCGATGCGACGGCCGGTATAGAACATCAGGTTCGCGCGCTGCTGGCCGATCAGGCGCGGCAGCGTGTAGGTGAGCGAAAAGCCGGGATGGAAGCCCAGCCGCGTGAAGTTGGCGGCGAAGCGCGCCTCGGCGCAGGTGACGCGGAAGTCGGCCATCACGGCAAGGCCGAGGCCACCGCCGATCGCCGGCCCCTGCACCGCGGCGATGCTGGGCTTCTTGGCGCGGAACAGACGCGTGGCTTCCTTGTAGAGATGCTTGCCGCTCTCGTTGGCACCGGTCTGCGGGCGATTGGCAAAGTCCGCGCCGGCACAGAACGACTTGCCCTGCGCGCACAGCACGTAGGCGCGGATGTTGATGTCGCGGTCGAACGCCTCGAAGGCGTCGGCGATCTGGTTGATCAGCGCGTTGTCGAAGAAGTTGTGCGGCGGACGCTGGATCTCGACGACGCCGACATGGCCCTCGCTGCTGACGCCGATATCCTTGTAGGTGCCGCTCATCGTCCTCTCCTTGTTGCAACTGACTGGCTTGGCGGCGGATATTGCCCCGCCCGCAGGGCATCCGTCGATAAGGGAGGTCAGGAAATGTCGCAACGCGAACACGCGCCCCAAGGTCGGGCACTCGTGCTGGGTGGCGGCACGATGGGTGTCGGCATCATCGCCATGTTCCTGGCCGGCGGCTGGAAGGTCGACGTCGTCTCGCGCTCCGCGGCCACGCGCGAGGGCCTGCCCGCGGCGACGGCACGCGCCCTGGAAGCCATGGGCAAACCTGACGATACATCCAGGCTCGCGACCCATGCGACGCTCGGCGAAGCGCCGTGGCCCGCGATCGACATCGCCGTCGAGACGGTGACCGAGGATCTCGCGCTCAAGCAGAAGCTGTTCGCGGAGATGGAAGCGCTGGCGCGGCCCGACTGCGCGCTCACCTCGAATTCCTCGAGCTTCCCCATCAGCGCCATCGGCCAGGACCTCAAGACCCAGCAGCGCATGATGGGCCTGCACTTCTTCATGCCGGCCCATCTCATCCCGCTGGTGGAGGTCGTGCGCTCCGTCCATACCGACACGGCGCTGGCGGAAAAGGTCGGCGCGATCATGCGCGCGCTGGGCAAGCGGCCGGTGCAGGTGAAGAAGGACGTGATCGGCTTCCTCGGCAACCGCATCCAGGCCGCCCTGATGCGCGAGGCGCTGTGGCTGATCGAGCAGGGCGTCGCCTCGGCCGAGGATATCGACGCCACGGTGCGCCTCTCCTTCGGCTTCCGTTACGCCGCCGCCGGCCCGATCCTGCAGAAGGAACACTCGGGCTGGGACACGACCTGCGCGGTGGCCAAGGTCATCTACCCCGATCTCTGCAACGCCGACGGCCCGCCGCCGGTCCTGCAGCGCAACGTCGACGAAGGCCGCATCGGCTTCAAGACCGGACGCGGCTTCTTCGAATGGAACGCGGAGTCGATTGCCAAGGAGCGCGCGCGCTACGAGCGGGCGCTGCGCAAGTGCCTGGAGATCTTCCGCGATGAAGGGATCGTGTAGAAGAGCAGTTGCCCATCGCGGTCGCCAAGGCAATCGGCAGCCTTTGTGAATCAGCTCATAACGACGCTGGAAGAAAGATGGCGATATCGTCGATCAGTGCGATTCGTGCAGGTCCGACACGACTTGCTTGCCGGCCAGCATGACGCGGACGAGCAAATAGATATGATGGAGCATCACGTAGACTGAGATCACCAGGAAGGCCAGGCTCGCGTACAGGACAACGTGCTCGATCCTGTGGGTGTTGATGATGTGGTTGGGCAACCGTACTGCCTCGACGCACATCTCGGCAAAGAGGCCGAAGATCAGCATGCCGAGGCCGGCACTATGGCAACTATGATCGATCGCGGCCTGCCGGTTCTCGTCAACCTCTCCCGCCAATCCGAAGATGTGGCGCAGGGAGTGACGCTCCTCCAGCGCCACGCCCCAACCGATCAGAACGACTCCCATGCCCTCAAGGATGTCCATCGGTTCGTGAAAATCGCCGCCGTTCTGGATACCGAGCGCCACCTCAAGAATGGCGATGACCAGAGGGAACAGAATCACGATGTTGAAAATCGAAATCGCCAGCGGCGACAGAAGCATACGCACAAGAAAACGCACCATTACGCTTGGTCCTTCTCCCGCCAGAACGGAGCGGAAAATCCTGAATATTTTATACGAACGGCGGAGAGAAATCTTCAGCTTGCGGTTGCACCTGCTCTGCGACAAAGCGATGGCCTCTCGCACGATATAGCGTGTAAGGTCCGCCTCCCTCCGGGGACGTCTCATCGAGAGGCTAGGTCGCGCCGTGATCGATTGGCTTTACACTCTTCCTGAACTATCGGTCCTGGGCCTGACGATCTTGATCCTCGTGGCCTTGATCGTCTTTCTGCCCAGGCTGATCCGGCATATCCCTGGGCTCGCCCCGTCCGATGCTCACAGCGACTTCGTGCTGAGGATGCAGGCGACGCTGTTCACCATGACCAGCCTGGTCCTGGCCTTCACCCTGGTCCAGGCGGACATCAACTTCCGTCAGGCCGATGCCCTGGTTTCGTCGGAAGCGGCTCGCATCGACCAGCTGGACCGGCTGCTGACGCGCTACGGCAGTGACCAGGCACGCGCGGTACGGCCGATGCTCAAGGCCTATGCGCAGTCGATCGTCGACCGCGAATGGCCGGCGATGCTGCGCGACAAGGGCGACCGAACGACCGATCAGGCCTTCGCGCCCATCTCGCGGCACATCCTCGCTCTCAACCCGACCTCCAACCGCGAAACACTGATCATGGGTGAGATGCTGAAGTCGCTCGATGCCATCGCAGACCTGCGGGCTTCGCGCCTCAACATTGTCACCGTGGCACTGCCGCTACTCTATTGGTACGTGGTGCTGTTCGCCGTCGCGATGCTGATTTTTGTCAGCTGCACTATCCAGCAGACGGCCTTCCGCGCCATCATCCTGTCGGCGCAGGCGGCTGTCGTCGGCGCGTTTCTGGGATTCGTGTTCGTGATGGACCAGCCCTTCAAGGGTGACGGCGCTGTCGACCCCGACGCAATCGTGCGGGTGATCGCCCGGATGCAGGCCCGCTCCGAATAGCGAGCCCGGTGCGGGAAAGAAAAAGGCGGCCGATCGCCAGACCGGCCGCCTTCTGAATTTCAGGCGAGAGGATCCGCCCGCCGATCAGGCGCTGCGGGAACGACGGCCACCGCCGAAGCGCCGTCCGCGCCATTGCGGACGCGCCTCCTGGCCGTGCGGGCGATCGCCCGCCGCCCGTTCGCCGTAGGCCTGCGGCCGCTCGTCGTGGCGAGGCTGGTCGCGATAGTCGCGCTCGGCCCAGGAACGCTCGCCGTGAGGCCGGTGGCCCTGGTGGCGGTCGCCTGGCTGCCGATCGGAGGGATGCCGATCAGCGTGATGCCGGTCACCAAAGCGGCGATGGCCGTGGTTCCGGTCGCCCTCGCGACGGGGATGTTCGCCGCGACCGGCGCGCTCGCCGTGGGGCTGGCCGTTCTGGTGGGCCGGCCGCCCGTGCCGAGGCTCGTGGCGTGCCTCGTGTCGTGCCTCATGGCGCGGTTCGTGCCGGTGCTCGTGGCGCGGTTCGTGGCGCGGCCGCTCGTCCCGCCGCTCGGCATGTTGTTCGGCGTGCTGCTCGGGGCGCCGCTCGGGCCGGTATTCGCCCTGCCGCTCGGGCCGACGCCCATGGTCGCGGCGCGGTCCCGGACGGCGGCCATCGCGCGGCCCATCGCGATGTTCGCTGCGGGCCTCGCGCGGCTCCTGCGCCGGCTCCTGCGGCATGTCCTCGTTGGCCGGCATCGGCACCACCGTCAGGCGGTGGTTCGTCAGGCGCTCGATGCCCTTGAGCTGACCACGTTCGCTGCCGTCGCAGAAGGAGACGGCGATGCCCGATGCCCCGGCACGCGCGGTGCGACCGATGCGATGGACGTAGCTCTCGGCGTCGGCGGGCAGCTCGTAGTTGATCACGTGCGTGACGCCGGACACGTCGATGCCGCGCGCCGCGAGATCGGTCGCCACCAGCACACGGGCACGGCCGCGCGCGAAGTTGTCGAGCGCGCGCTGCCGCGCGTTCTGCGACTTGTTGCCGTGAATGGCTTCCGACGGCACGCCGCGGCTGTCGAGTGCCTCGGCGACCCGGTTGGCGCCGCGCTTGGTGCGCGTGAACACGATCACGCGCTCGAGCGTGCTGTCGGCCAGAAGATGCGTGAGGAGCGCGCGCTTGGTGGCGGCATTCACGAAGTAGACGCGCTGGTCGATGCGCTCGACCGTGCGGCCCTGCGGCGCGATCTCGACCCGCTCCGGATCCTGCAGGATCTCGCCGGCGAGCTTGGCCACGTCGGGCGGCATGGTGGCCGAGAAGAGCAGCGTCTGCCGCTGCCTGCCGACCGACGCCACGATGCGGCGCACGTCCTTGATGAAGCCCATGTCGAACATGCGATCGGCTTCGTCGAGGACCAGGAAGCTCACGTTCCCCAGCTTGACGTTGCCGCGCTCCATGAGATCGAGCAGCCGGCCCGGCGTCGCGATCAGGATGTCGACGCCGCGCTGCAGCGTCTCGATCTGGCGGCCGAAGCCCAGTCCGCCGATCACCATGCCGAGACGCAGGCCGAGGCCGCGACCGTAGGTGTCGAAGTTCTTGGCGATCTGCACCGCGAGCTCGCGCGTCGGCGCCAGCACCAGCGCGCGCGGGCTCTTCGGCTGCGCCCGTCCGCCCGAGGCAGACAGGAGCTGCAGCACCGGCAGCGCAAAGGCCGCCGTCTTGCCCGTGCCCGTCTGGGCGATGCCGAGGACATCCCGGCCCTGCAGCAGCAGAGGGATGGTGCGCGCCTGGATCGGCGTGGGCGCGACATAGTTTGCGGCGCTCAGCGCACGCAGCAGCGGCTCGGCCAACCCGAGGTCCGCGAACGTAACGTTACTCACTTGAAAAGAATTCCTTCTCGCCGCCGGCCGGACCTCCCGTTTCCAATCCGGGGGCACGCATACGAGGCGGCTTGCGGCCCATGCCTGTGCGCGACAGGGCGGGCTCTTGCTTCTGGGAGATATCTCGGGATGAAGCGCCTGAGAGAGCGGCGCGTCGCGCGATCGCGAGAAACCTTGTGTACCCGCTGTCCTGCGGGTCGCCGGCTATATGATGGTGCAGTGCGGCAAAGTCAAGGCAATCTTCCCGTGCAGCCCGGCCCGAACCGCCGTCGCCGCGAGGCCCGCATCGGCAGGCTCAACACGCTCCCCGCGCCGTGAGATAGTGCCGCGGCGCCACCTCGAAAGAATGAATGCCCCCTCGTCCGACGAACAGAACCGCCCTCGGGGCGCTCTTCACCGTGCTGGCCATGCTGGGCTTCGCGAGCATGGACGCGATCAGCAAGTGGCTGGTGGCCGACTACGCGATCGGCCAGATGTTGTGGATCCGCTATGCCGTGTTCTGCGTCTTCGCCTGGCTGGTGGTTCGCCGCCGCGGCGGCTTCGTCGCGGCACTGCGGTCGGCGCGGCCGCTGCTGCAGATCACGCGGGCGCTGCTGGCGGTCGTCGAAAGCGCGACCTTCGTGCTGGCGTTCCGCTATCTGCCGCTGGCCGACACGCATGCCATCGCCGCGACCTCGCCCCTGATCGTGATCGCGCTCGGCGCCGCCTTCCTCGGCGAAACCGTCGATCGCAGCCGCTGGCTCGCCGTGACAGCCGGGTTCCTCGGCGTGCTGCTGATCGTGCGGCCGGGCTTCCGCACCCTCGACTGGCCGCTGCTGATCCCGGTCGCCGGCGCGATCCTGTGGGGCAGCTACCAGATCCTCGTGCGGCTGTGCGCACGCAGCGACACGCCGCAGACGACGCTCGTCTGGTCGGCTTTCGCCGCCTTCATCGCGACGAGCTTCGTCGGGCCGTGGCAGTGGCAATGGCCCGACGCCCGGAGCTGGGGGCTGCTCAGCGCCATGGCGCTGCTGGGCGCCCTCGCGCACTACGCCCTGATCCGCGCGCTCGACTATGCCGAGGCCAGCGCGGTGCAGCCCTACAGCTACACGCTTCTGGTCTGGGTGACGGTGCTGGGCGTCCTCGTCTTCGGCGACTTCCCCGACGGGTGGACCATCGCCGGCGCCGCCGTGATCGTGGCGAGCGGCCTCTACAGCTGGCAGCGCGACCTCGCGCGCTCTAACGCGGCCACGCCCTGAGCGATACCAGGCCGCCGTCGATCGGCAGCAGGACGCCCGTGACCCAGCGCGATTCGTCGGAGGCGAGATAGACCGCGCCGTGGGCGATGTCCCAGGCGGTGCCCTCGGTCTTCATCGGCACCATGTTCCGGCGCCGTTCGCGCGCCTCGGCGCCCAGATGCGCCACCATCGGCGTGTGCACGGAGCCGACGATGATGCAGTTGGCGCGGATGTTCTGGGTCGCATAGTCGGCCGCGACCGAGAGGGTGAAGCCGTGCAGGCCCGCCTTGGCCGTCGCGTAGGCCACCGCCCCCGCGCTGCCCATCAGGCCGAGCGCGCCCGCGATCGAGGACACCATGATGATGGAGCCGCCGCCGCCCTCCCTCATCTTCGGCAAGCAGTACTTGGTGCACAGCATCGTGGTGGTGAGATTGGTCTCCAGCGCGCGGTTCCAGTCGGCGAGCGTCACGGTCTCGGGCGTGCCCGGCGCGCCGACGCCGACATTGTTGTGCAGGATGTCGAGGCGCCCGTAGGTCTTCATCGCGAAGGCGGCCATCTCCTCGCAGACCTCGGCCCGGCCGACGTCGCCCGCGAACACGGTCGCCTCGCCGCCTTCCTCCTTGATCTGCCGCGCGAGCTTCTCCGCCCGCTCGGCGCTGCGATTGACGAGGACGACCCTGGCGCCTTCGCGGGCGAACAGGATCGCCGTCGCCATGCCGTTGCCGACTCCTTCGCCGCGCGGTGCTGCACCCGTCACGATCGCCACCTTGTCCTTGAGACGCCCCGCCATTCCTCTCCCCATGCTTCGATGTCATTGTGGGGCATGGACCATAGCCGGGAGGTTCATCCGATGACCAGCACCACCGGGACGTTCGACGGCGGCTGTACCTGCCGCCACGTGCGCTACCGCATGACCTCGCGCCCGATGTTCGTGCATTGCTGTCACTGCCGGTGGTGCCAGCGCGAGACGGGCTCGGCCTTCGCGCTCAACGCCATGATCGAGGCCGATCGCGTCGAGCTGTCGAGCGGCGAGGTCGAGGTGGTCGAGACGCCCTCCGCCAGCGGCAGGGGCCAGCGCATCTGGCGCTGCCCGTTGTGCCGCGTCGCAGTCTGGAGCAACTATGCCGGTGCCGGCGACGCCGTGCGCTTCATGCGCGTGGGCACCCTCGACGAGCCCGACCGCCTGCCGCCCGACATCCATATCTTCACGATGTCGAAGCAGCCCTGGGTGATCCTGCCCGAAGGCATGCCGGCGGTGCGGGAGTACTACAAGCCGAAGGAAATGTGGCCGCCGGAGAGCCTGGCGCGGTTCGTCGCGCTCAAGGCGGCGCGCGCCTAGCCGCCCTCGACGTCGGCAAGCGCGCCGGCGACGAGCCGGGTTTCGATCCCCAGCAGCAGCACGTCGTTGCCGACGCGGACATACTGGTAGCCGTTGGGCGGGTAGACCTGGCCCAGCAGCACCGCAGGCAGCGGGTAGACGATCACGTCGTCAGGCAGGCGTTCGCCCACGCGCCAGTTGCCCTGGCCGCCCTCCGGCGGCACGCAGCCGCCGCTCTTCTTGACGAGGCCGGCCGGACAGGTGAGCGCCGTGAGCTTGGTTCCGTAATAGGCGTAGACCGCGTCGCGATCACGACCGGAGATCGCGATCGACGGGACCGCTGGTGCGGCCTTCGGCGGCGGGGTGGGAACGGCGGCGGCGACGGTCCGCTTTACAGCTACGTTCGCTGTTCCGTCCGCCGGCTTGCCGCCCTTGTCCGGCCGCACGATGGCGGCAAGGGCCAAGGCGACAAGCGCGGCGACGACGATGAACCGGGGGCGCAACCGGGCCTCCGCGGCGTCGAACCCGGCTTCAGAAGCTGCCGAGGTCCGCCAGGGCACCCGCGATCATGCGTGTGCCGACCGCCATCATCAGGATGTCGTTGGCGACCCGGACGTACTGGTAACCCGCGGGGGCCGGCGAAAGCTGGCCGAGCAACACCGGCGGCAGCGGATAGTAGGCGACACCGGCCGGCAGCGGCTGGCCGATCGCCCACATCTTCTTCGCCTGGCCCGGCGGCAGGCAGCCGTTGTTCTTCTTGGCCAGACCGGGCGGGCAGTTACCGCGCATGTATTCGCCGCGATAATAGTCGTGGACGAGGTCCCGGTCGTGCGGCGCGATCACGACCTGCTCCCGGCCGGGGCCGGGGCCGCCGCCAGGGCCTGGCGGCTGGCCATGGCCTTGCGGCGGCGCATTCATCGCCTTGCCGGGCGGGCCACCGCCGTGGCCATGGCCGTGGCCTGGATTGTCGTCATCACCTTTCTGTGCGGAGGCCGGACCGGCCAGCGCCAAGCCTATCGCAACCGCGAGGACAAGCGAGAGGGCGCGCGTCATGATGATCTTCTCCCCGATGATACATTCATCTGGCGCGCCGATTATGGCCGCGCGATGGCCGCGACGGGATGCGATCCCACGTCGCCGCGACGGCGGCGCTGCAGCAGAACGACCACCCCCAGCAGCAGGAAGGCCGGCACGGCCATCCAGTAGCGGCTGGGCCGATCCGCCGGCACGAGCACAGCGAGGATCTGGTCGCCCGGGGCGAGGCCGTACTTCGCCGCCTCGCTGCCGAAGCGCACGCTCTGGACGGTAGGCTTGTCGCCCGGCGTCAGCGCGAGCCCGGCCGCGCGCAGGCGGTCGGCACCGTCCTTGCCGGCCTTCATCGTGAGACGAACGGTCTTTTCGACGTCCTCGCCGGCGCGGCTCTGGCTCATGGCCCGGAAGCGCAGCGTCTGGTCCGCCGGCAGGCCGCCGGCGACGGCGACGATCTCGCCGGCCGGCCGCGTGTCGAACGGCGCCTTGAACCGATCGAGCCAGAAGCCCGGCCGGAACAGCGTGAAGCAGATCAGCAGCAGCAGCACCGTCTCGTACCAGCGGTTGCGCGTCAGCAGCCAGTTCTGGGTCGCCGCCACGAAACAGCCCATCGCCGCCACCGAGCAGACGATCACCAGGACGAGGTTGAACGGCCCGCCGATATCGATCAGCAGCAGCTCCGAATTGAAGATGAAGATGAAGGGCAGCAGGCCGGTACGGATCTCGTACCAGAAGCCCTGCAGGCCGGTCTTGATCGGATCGGCGCCGGAGATCGCGGCCGCCGCATAGGCCGCCAGCCCGACCGGCGGGTGCACGTCGGCCATCAGGCCGAAGTAGAAGACGAACAGGTGCACCGCGACCAGCGGCACCGCGAGATCGTTCTGCTGCGCCACCTCGACCACGACCGGCGCCATCAGCGTCGCGACCACGACGTAGTTCGCCGTCGTGGGCATGCCGATGCCCAGCAACAGACAGATGAAGCCCGTGAGCAGCAGCATGATGATCAGGCTGCCGCCCGACGCGCTCTCGACGATCTCCGTCATCACGAGGCCGATGCCGGTGAAGGCGACCGTGCCCACGATGATGCCGGCGGCGGCGGTGGCGATGCCGACCGAGGTCATGTTGCGCGAGGCCCCCTCGAGCGCGGAGGCGAGATCGCGGAATCCCTCCCGCAGGTGATGGCCCAGCTCCCGTTCCCTGCGGAACAGCGCCAGCAGCGGCCGCTGCGTCAGCATGATGAAGATCAGGAACACCGTGCCCCAGAAGGCGCTGAGGCCGGGCGAGAGCTGCTCGATCATCAGGCACCAGATCAGCACCACCACCGGCAGCAGATAGTGCAGCCCCGTGCGCGCGGTCTCGTAGAAATCGGGCACCTTGACGATCGACTTGGAGGGATCGTCGATCGGCAGGTCGGCATGCCGGGCCTTGTAGCGCATCAGGCCGACATAGGCCGCGACGAGCGCCACTCCGAGGATCCAGCTCGCCGCCGCGCCGAAGACGTCCTGGGTCCAGCCGACGCCCCAATAGACGATGCCGCTCAGCACGATGATGCCGCAGATCGTCATGAGGCCGCGCAGGAAGGTGTGGTGCAGCGGCGCCGTCGAGCTGCGCGGCAGCCCACGCAGACCCGCCTTCGCGGCCTCGATGTCGACGATGTAGAACAGCGCGCCATAGGTCAGGAACGCCGGCACGAAGGCGTGCTTGACGACCTGCGCGTAGCTGATGCCGACATACTCGGCGATCAGGAAGGCGGCGGCGCCCATCACCGGCGGCATGAGCTGGCCGTTGACGCCGGCGGCGCACTCGATCGCACCTGCCTTCACCGCCGAGTAGCCGACGCGCTTCATCAGCGGGATGGTGAAGGTGCCGGTCGTCACCGTGTTGGCGACCGACGAGCCGGAGATCATGCCCGTCATGCCCGACGCCACGACGCCCGCCTTGGCCGGACCGCCGCGGAAGGTGCCGAGCAGCGCGAAGGCGAGCTGGATGAAATAGTTCCCCGCGCCCGCCTTCTCGAGCAGGCTGCCGAACAGCACGAAGAAGAACACGACGTTGGTCGACACGCCCAGCGCGACGCCGAAGATGCCCTCGGAGGTGAGCCACATCTGCGACGCCGCACGCCCCAGCGAGGCGCCCTTGTGCGCCAGCATGCCGGGCATCCAGGGGCCGGCGAACATGTAGATCAGCATCAGGGCGCAGATCGCCGCCAGCGCCGGACCGACGGCGCGCCGCGCGGCCTCGAGGAGCAGCACCACGCCGATCACCGACACGACCACGTCCGGCGTGGTGGGAAGACCGGAGCGCTGCGACAGCTCGCGATAGAAGACCAGCAGGTAGCCTGCGGAGGCGACACCGAGAAGGGCGAGGATCCAGTCGGTGACCGGGACGCGGTCGCGCCGCGAATGCTTGAAGGCGGGGAAGCTCGCGAAGGCGAGCAGGAAAGCGAAGCTGAGGTGAACGACGCGCGCCTGCCCGTCGTTGAACACGCCGACATTCAGCAGATAGGGCAGCGGCGAGGCGTACCAGAGCTGGAACAGCGCCCAGCAGAGCGCAATGCCGAAGATCAGCCGCTTGGTGAAGCCGGTCGGCTTGCGGCCGCCGGTATCGGCCTCCGCCACCATCGTCTCGAGCGCCTCGCGCGAGGCCGTCGGTGCCGTGACATCGCTCATGGTCGTCCCCTGAAACAGTCGCGGCGCGTGACCGCGAGCCGGACGGGCCCGCCGTTCACGCGCCGCTTCATCGCCCGTGCCGGACTACATCCAGCCCTTTTCCTTGTAGTACTTGATCGCGCCGGGATGCAGCGGCGCCGACAGGCCGTCCTTGACCATCTTCTTGGGATCGAGATGGGCGAAGGCCGGATGCAGCTTCTTGAACTCGTCGAAGTTCTCGAACACGGCCTTGACGAGGTTGTAGACGACGTCATCCGGCACCTTGGCCGAGGTGATCAGCGTCGCCAGCACGCCATAGGTCTTGGTCGGCTCCGGATTGTTGGCGTACATGCCGCCGGGGATGGTGGCGTAGGCGTAGTAGGGATGTTCCTTGACCAACTCGTCGACCGCCTTGCCGGTGAGCGAGATGAGCTTGGCGCCGCAGGCCGTCGTCGGATCCTGGATCGCCGCCGAGGGATGGCCGACCCCATAGAAGAAGCCGTCGATCTTGTTGTCACACAGCGCCGTGCCCTGCTCGTCGGCCTTGAGCTCGGCGGCCAGCGAGAAGTCCGCCTTGGTCCAGCCCATCTGCTTCAAGAGCTCCTCCATCGAGGCGAGCGTGCCCGAGCCCGGATTGCCGATGTTGAAGCGCTTGCCCTTGAAGTCCTCGAACTTGGTGATGCCGGCTTCCTTGCGCGCCAGCACGGTGAAGGGCTCGGGATGGACCGAGAAGACCGCGCGCAGGTCGCCGATCGGCTTGCCCTTGAACTGAGCCAGGCCCTTGACGGCATTGTACTGCACGTCGGACTGGGCCATGCCGAATTCCTGCTCGCCGGTGCCGATGGCATTGGCGTTGAACACCGAGCCGCCGGTCGACTCGACCGAGCAGCGGATGCCGGTCTTGGCGCGATCCTTGTTCATGAGCCGGCAGACGGCGCCGCCGACCGCATAGTAGACGCCGGTGACGCCGCCCGTGCCGATGGTGATGAATTTCTGCTGCGCCGCCGCCGGCTGCGGAAGCGACGACAGAGCGAACAGCGCCGCAGCGGCGAGCCCGCCGAACGTGGTGACCTTGCGTTTGGACATCCTTGCCTCCTGTTGACTACCGTTGCCTTGAACTATCTGCCCGCGGCCGCGAGCGCCGCGTCGACCGCCTCGCCCAGCCGCTCCACGATCGTGTCGACGGTCGCGGCATCGACGATGAAGGGTGGCGCCAGCAGAACATGGTCGCCGCGCACGCCGTCGACGGTGCCACCCATCGGATAGACCATCAGGCCGCGATCCATCGCCTCCTGCTTGATCCGCGCGTTGAGCTTGAGCGCCGGATCGAACGGCTCCTTCGTACCACGGTCCGCTACCAGCTCGATCGCCTGGAACAGGCCGCGGCCGCGCACGTCGCCCACATAGGGGTGATTGCCGAAGCGCTCGCCCAGCCGCCGCAGCAGGTGCGCGCCCTGCGTCTTCACGTTGGCCAGGAGATCGTCGCGCTGGATCACGCGCTGGACGGCGAGCGCCGCCGCACAGGCCAGCGGGTGCCCCATGTAGGTATGGCCATGCTGGAAGAAGCCCGAGCCTTCGGCCAGCGCCGTCACGATCTTCCCGCTCACCATCAGCGCGCCGATCGGCGCATAGCCGCCGCCCAGCCCCTTGGCCACCACCAGCAGGTCGGGCGCCACCCCTTCCTGCTCGCAGGCATGCAGCGTGCCGGTCCGGCCCATGCCGCACATGACCTCGTCGAGGATCAGCAGGATGCCGTGGCGATCGCAGATCTCGCGCACGCGCCTGAAATAGCCCGGCACCGCCGGCACGGCGCCCAGCGTCGCGCCGACCATCGTCTCGGCGATGAAGGCGATGACATTGGCGCCGCCCAGCGCGTCGATCTTGTCCGAGAGTTCCTGCGCCAGCCGCTCGCCATAGGCCTCCGGCGTCTCGTCGGGCCGCCGGCCGCGATATTCGTAGCAGGGCGAGACGTGATGCACGTTCTCGAGCAGGATCGGCGCGAAGGGCTTGCGCCGCCACAGATTGCCGCCGACCGAGAGCGCCCCCAGCGTGTTGCCATGATAGCCCTGCAGGCGGCCGATGAAATGCCGCCGCTGCGGCTCGCCCCGCTCGACGAAGTATTGCCGCGCCATCTTCAGCGCCGCCTCGACCGCCTCCGAGCCGCCGCTGGTGAAATAGACGCGGTCGATCCCTGCGGGCGCATGGCGGATCATCTCGTCGGCCAGCTCTTCGGCGACCAGCGTCGTGAAGAAGCCGGTATGGGCGTAGTCGAGCTTGTCGATCTGCGCATGCAGCGCCGCCAGCACGTCCGGATTGGAGTGACCGAGACAGGACACGGCAGCGCCGCCCGAGGCGTCGATATACTCCTTGCCGGACGCGTCGCGGATGATGATACCGCGGCCGAGAACCGCGGACGGATAGTCGCGCGCAAGCTGACGATGCAGCACATGGGTCATGACGGAACTCTCTTTCTCTTGCCTTTCCCGCGCGCCACGTAGGTATTGAAGGCGGCGAGCTGCTTCTCGCTCTCGGCCAGCGCCGCCAGCGTCTCCTTCCCGCGCCGGGCCGCAACGAGCGCGGCGAGGCATTCCACCGCCGCGAAGGCAGGCGTCATGGTGTGGAAGAAGGACGGCGTCTCGGTGCCGATCACCACCGCCCTGTCGGCAATGCCGGCAAGGGGCGAGACGTCGCTGTCGGTGATGGCGACAACCCTGGCGCCGCGGCTTTTGACGTAGCGCGCCGTCTCGACGGTCTCGTGGACATAGGGATTCACGGTGACGACGAGCAGAACGTCCCTTCGGGAGATCGTGCGCAGGGCGTCGCGCCCGATGGCGCCCGGCCCGTCGACCAGCACCGACTTGGCTCCGAACAGTGAGCGGACGTAGTGGAAGATGAAGGCGACGGAGAAGGTCGAGCGCTGCCCGAAGCAGAAGACATGGTCCGCGGCCGCGATCATGTCGGCCGCCGCCACGATGCGCGCGATCGCCTCGGGCGTCCGCAGGGCGTCGAGATGCCGGCCGAGCGCCGCGAAGATGTCCTGGGCGAGGGCGGCGTCGCCTTCGCTGCCGTGACGCTTCAGGAGTTCCTGCGCCCGCCCCCGGAAGCTCTCCGGCCGCTCGCGCACCGCCTCGGCATGGAGGCGGCGGATGTCGTCGTAGCCCTTCATCCGGAAGCGCTGGGCCAGCCGCGTCAGCGACGCCGGCGCCACGCCGGAGCGGCGGGCCTGCTCGCGCAACGACAGCAGCGCCACGTCGGCCGGGTGATCGATCACCCAGCGCGCCGCCTCCTGGAGTTGCGGCGACAGGGCGCCGAACTGCGTCTTCAGCTCAGAGACGAAGGTGGTCGACGACCATCCGGCCAACAGGAATCCCCCGATCCCACGACGAATGAAACAAACGTGTCATATGGGGAAAACTGCGTCAAACGATTCATTCCCGCCAGTAGCCCGGCAGCTTCGTCGCCAGCCAACGGGCCAGCGCCGCATTGACCGCGGCCGGCTGCTCCTGCGCCATCCAGTGGCCGGACGTCACCACCCCCTCGGTGAGATCGGCGCAGTCCGCCCGCATGGGCTCGGCCAGACGGGAGGTCATGGTCTCGCAGACCGTGTCGTAGGCGCCGTGCAGGAACAGCACCGGCATGGAAAGCCGGCCGCCATTCACCGCGCGCGCGGCATAGTCGCCATTGGCCTTGTGGTTCATGTACCAGGAGTCCGGCCCGAAGAAGCCGTTGCGCGTCAGCGCCGCGGTATAGGCCTCCATGTCCTGCTCGGTGATCACGTCACCGTCGCGCGGCACGTCGGGGCAGGCGCCGCCGCCGAACCAGCTGCCGGCCCGGCGCACGAAGGCGGTCGGCGCCGGCTGCCCGACCCGCGACGGATCGCCCTTGCGGAACAGCGCCTTCACGACATTGCGGATATTGGCCTCGAAGCCCTGGCAGGCCTTGTCGAAGCTCTCCTGGTAGAAGAGCCAATAATCCCACTGGCCGGCCGGAAGAGCGTCGGCCGGGTAGAGCGTGCGGTCGACCAGCGCGACGAGAGTGTCGAGCGTGAAGCCCTTGGCGGTGTAGGGCACGCACAAGCTCGCCACGCCCACGACCTTGTCGGGGTGATGGCTGGCGAGGTTCCAGACCACGGGGCTGCCCCAGTCATGGCCGATCCATACCGCCCTGTCGCGACCGAGGGCCGCGAGCAGCTCGAGCATGTCCTGCACGATCAGCTCCTGCGCGAAGTCCTCGTGGCGGGCGTAGGTGCTCGAGCGTCCGTAGCCGCGCATGTCGGGCGCGACGCAGCGGAAGCCCAGCGCGGCGAAGGCCGGCAGCTGGTGCCGCCACGACAGCGAGAGCTCGGGCCAGCCGTGACAGAAGACCAGCAGCGGTGCTTCTTCCGCTCCGCAGGCGAGATAGCCGGTCGTGTGACGCGGCGTCTTGACGGTGTGTTCGGTGACCGGGAATGTCATGCGCAACCCTGACCCGCCCACGCGCCTGCAGGCAATGGAGGAAATCTATGGATATCGATACCGGCACCACCGAACTGCTCTGCTCCGTGCGCGATGGCGTGGCGCTGATCACCCTCAACCGTCCCGAGGCGCGCAACGCGATGTCGGACAAGCTGACCCCGGCCCTGCGCACGCAGATCAGGGAGCGCGGCGAGGATCCCGATGTCGGCGCCCTCCTGATCACCGGCGCCGGCACCGCCTTCTGCAGCGGCGGCGACGTGAAGGGCATGGGCGGCCGCGGGCCGCGCGGACAGATGAGCTTCGAGGAGCGGCTGGCCGACCTGCGCTGGCGGCAGGCCAACCTCACCGGCGCGCTGGTCGGCGTGCGCAAGCCCACGATCGCCGCCCTGCCCGGCGCGGCGGCCGGCGCCGGCCTTGCCATCGCCCTCGCCTGCGATATCCGGATCGCGGCCCGATCGGCGTTCGTGAGCACCGGCTACGCCAGGATCGGGCTCACGGGCGACTACGGCATCGCCTGGCTGCTGACCCGCACCGTCGGCCCGGCGCGGGCGCGCGAGCTGATGTTCACCGCCGAACGCGTCGACGCCGAACGCGGCGAGCGCATCGGGCTCTTCAATCGCGTGGTCGAGGACGCCCGCCTGCAGGAAGAAGCCTTCGCCTTCGCCAAATCCCTCGCCGAAGGACCGCGGCTCGCGCTCGCCAGCATGAAGGACAATCTCGACGAGGCGCTGCACATCGATTACCCGACCGCGCTCCATCGCGAAGCCGAGCGCCTGGTGCGTGCCTCGCGCACCGCCGATCACAAGGAAGCGGTCCAGGCCTTCGTCGAGAAGCGCAAGCCGGTGTTCAAGGGCCACTGACGGCCTGCCGTCGAGGCCAACCGAACCGGTTGGAACGCCCCCGCACGAGTGACCCGCCTTGGTGTCGCAGGTCACTTCCGCGGCCGGCCCGGCGGCCGCGGTTCCATTAAATAAATGGGCGAATAATGGAAACCGGGGCAGCAGGCAGACCATGGCGCACGCAGTTTACGTCGGCGCCGCGCGGCACCCTATTCTGGTCCTTACCGCCAGAGCATCGACCAGAGCATCGACGCGGCGCCCTCACGAGTAGCAGCGCAGCCGTTTCCCCGGCAGCAGATCGTAAGGTGCCTTCCAGCCCGGAAGTGCCGCCAGCCGCGCCAGCCAGGCGGCGATTGCGGGATGACTGACAGGGAGATCGTAGCCGGCCTCGTGCTTCGGGAAGGAGAGGTACGCCATCAGGGAGACGTCGGCGATCGTGGGCCGGTCGGCGACCACGAACGACCGCTCGCGCAGGTGACGGTCGAGGATCCCGAGGAAGTCGTCGAGGCGGCGGCGGAAATAGGCCAGCACGGCCGCATCCGGGGATGGCGTGAAGGCGCGCATGTAGCGATAGGTCGCCATGTAGCCGGTGAGCTTGTGATTGTCCCAGAACAGCCAGCGCAGGATTTCGAAGCGTTCTTCCTCGTTGGTGCCGCCGAAGCGGCCGTAGCGCTCCGCCAGACGGAGAAGGATCGGCGCGGTCTGAGTCAGGCGCTGCGTCCCCTCCTCCAGGACCGGGATCTCGCCCATGGGATTGACGGCGCTACGCCATTCGGGTGTGCGCGTCACGCCGCCGCCGAAATCGGTCCAGACCGGTTCGAACGACTGGCCGCAGAAGGTGAGCATCAGCGCGAGCTTGTAGCTGTTGCCCGATTCGGGGAAGTAGTGAAGGCGATAGGAAGTCATGGCGCGCAGCCTAGGCAGCGGCGGCGAGGGCCACCATTCAGTCCTGGCGCCGCCGGCTTCAGGAAATCTGAAGGCTGGTAATCAGGCCGCGGCGCCGGCGTGGCGGAACAGCCAGTCTCGAAAGGCCTCAAAGCCCCTATCCGGGTCCTGCCCCTTGCGCCGGACGATGTGGAAGCTGCGCGAAAGCACCGCCCCGGCAACCGGCAGGCGAACGAGACGGCCATTCGCCAGATAGGGGCGGACGAGCGGATCGAGCCCGATGGCGACGCCCATCCCGGCCGCCGACGCTTCATAGACAAGCTGGAGATTGTCGTAGCTCTTGTACGAAGCCGGCGCGAATGCACCGCCGACGAGACGGAACCATTCGGGCCAGAAGTCGGGCTGATGAGTCGAGCCGACAAGGGTGTGCCGCAGAAGATCCCGCGGCCGTTCGATGCGGCCCTTTCCGGCCAGGAATGCCGGACTGGCAACAGGATAGGCCTCGATCGGCAGGAAGCGCCGACTCACTAGCCCCGGCCACGGCCCGCGCCCCAGCCGGATGGCACAATCGAGATCCTGACGCGCCTCGAGGTCCACGAAGTCCGCCGACGTCTCGAGCTCGATCTCCCTCCCGGGCAGGCGGGCGCGACGGGCCGCCAGCCTCGGCAGCAGCCAGTTGGCGGCAAACGTGGGAATGACGCTGATCCTGAACGGCCGCCGCGTCGCGCTCACTGCCGCCGCCGTCGCCTTCTGCAGGGCATCCCACGCCGGGCCGAGGTCCGCGAAATACTTCTCTCCCGCCGCCGTCAGCGCCAGCCCGCGCGGCAAGCGATGGAAAAGCTGCACACCGAGATGCCGTTCCAGGATCTGCACCCTGCGGCTCACCGCAGGCACGGTGAT
>JAFEFG010000051.1 GCA_018240685.1 Pseudomonadota bacterium
AGCTGGTTCTCCTCGCTCACGGGCATCGATCTGTCGCTCCCGATGCTGATGACGATGCCGGCCTGGTCCTTGCTGCTGAGCGGGATCGGCAACACGCTGATGCTGATCGCAGGCGCGCTCCTGGGCACGCTGCTGTTCGCCCTGCTCGTCGGCGCGGCCCTCGGCTCGCGCCATTTCCTGCCGCGCTGGATGGCACGCGGCCTGGTCGTCGTCCTGCAATCGTCGCCGATCGTGCTGACGCTGGTCGTGGCATCCGCCGTCACGCACGCGCTGTTTCCCTATTCGGCGGCGACGGCCCTCGGCGCAGCCATCGTCGCCCTCGGCCTGGTCAACGGCAGCAATGCCGGCCAGGCGATCGGCGAGGCGGTGGCATCGCTGCGCGTGGAGGAGCGCCTGTCCGGGCGGCGCCACGGCCGGCTCTTCGGGCGCGCGGTCAGCCGGGCGGGCACGCAGATCGTGGCCTTCCTCGTCAATGCCGCCAAGGGAACGCCGATCGCGAGCTTCATCGGTGCGCCGGAACTGCTCAGTGCCCTGACCGACATCACGTCCTTCTCGAGCGGGCGGGCGACCACCTATTCGCTGGTCCTGATCTTCTACACGCTGGTCGTGATGGGCGTGGTCGCGCTCTGCCGCCGCCTCCAGGTCGCGCTGGATGGCGGGCCGGGAGCCGCGCGATGATTTCCGTCCACCAGGTCGTGTCGAGCTTTCTGCCCTCGCTGCTCGAAGGCATGGCAGTGAATTTCGAGATCGCCGGCATCGCGATCGTGCTTGGCCTCGTGCTTGGCCTACTGCTGGCCCTTGCGCGGCTGCGTGGCGGTCCGTCGGGGACGCTGGCCGCCTCGGCCATCACGCTGATGCGGGCCGCCCCCACCTTCGTCGTCATGTTCTTCCTGCTGAATGCCTTGCCGCGCGGTGTCTCGGTCTCTGGCGTCATGGCCGTGGCGCTGTCGCTGCTGCCCTATTCGGCCGCTTTCGTCGCCGACAGCGGCGTCGACGCGCTGCGCCACGTGCGCGCCGGTTCGATGCTGGGGGCGCTCCTCTTCCTGCCGAATGTGATGCGGGCGTTCTTCGTGCTCGTCATGTCGTCGGGCGCCGGCGCCGCCATCGGGGTGGGCGAGGGGATCGCCGCCATCCTCCACGAGGCCGAGCAGCTCTCCTCGCTCGGCGACCGGCTGATCCTCTTCGCGATCGGCGTTGCGGCGTTCGGCGTGCCGCTTCAGCTGGGCTTCGCCCTTCTCCGCCTGGTCCAGCAGCAGCTCGGGCGTCACCTGACCCGCAATCGCCCGGAGGCGTCATGAGTCACAAGCCCGCAGGGCGAACCCCGGCCCGACAGGCTCTGCCGGCCGGGGTCGTGAAGGCCGCCAACATCAGGATAGAATGAGTTGATGGAATATCATTCCGTCTTCCGCTCCGGCCTCTTTGCCGGGCAAACGATCGTGGTCACCGGCGGCGGGTCGGGGATCGGTCGCTGCACTGCGCACGAGCTCAAGTCGCTCGGCGCCCGCCTTGCCCTGATCGGGCGCACCCTGGAGAAGCTCGAGCGCGTGAAGGAAGAGCTGGAAGATCCCGACATCTTCACCTTCGCCGCGGACCTTCGGCAGGAAGAGCAGGTCAAGGCCGCCATCGACGGCGTGATGGCCTGGGGCGGACGCATCGACGGCCTGGTCAACAATGCCGGCGGGCAGTTTCCGGCCCGGCTCAAGGACATCTCGCTCAACGGCTGGAACGCCGTCGTCGCCAACAATCTCACCGCGACGTTCCTCGTCTCGAAGGAGGTCTATCTGCGCTCGATGGAGCAGAACGGCGGCGCGATCGTGAATGTCGGCGCCGACTGGGATCTCGGCAATCCGGGCATGGGCCACAACGGAGCCGCGCGCGCGGGCCAGGTGAGCTTCACCTTCACCGCCTCGATCGAATGGGCGCATTCGGGCGTGCGCGTGAACTCGGTGATCCCCGGTTTCATCGCCTCGTCCGGCTTCGACCGCTATCCGGAGCGGGCCCACGATGCGTTGCGCAACGTCAGGTCCCGCATTCCGCTCAAGCGTCACGGCACCGAATCGGAGATCGCGGGCGCGATCGTCTATCTGCTGAGCGACGCTGCGTCCTACGTCACCGGCGCCACGCTGCGCGTCGACGGCGGCCTGCACAACAACGGGCGGTCGGCCTTCTACGAGGTGCCCGACCACGACAGGTCGAAGCCCTTCAACGGCTTTCCGCTCTACCGTGCGCCGGACGTGCTGAAGCGCTAGGCTGCTCACCAGCCTGTGATGCCGGGGCGGGTATCCGGTCCCCGGCCGGCCGTGTAGGCACGAGGAGCATGCGCCGCACCTGGACCTGGCATTTCGACCTGCCGCCCGACGCGCTCTGGCCGGTCCTCGCCGATACCAATCGCTTCAATGAGGCGATGGGCCTGCCGACTTATGTCCTCGACGAGGCGCCGCAGCCCGACGGCACGGTGCGCCGGTTCGGTCACGGCAAGGCCGCCGGCTTCACCCTCGAATGGGAGGAGAAGCCCTACGAATGGATCGCCGGGCGCCATTTCCGCCAGACACGACTCTTCAGCAAGGGACCGTTCCGGCGCTTCGGGCCGGTCTTCGATCTCGAACCGGAAGGGACCGGCAGCCGGGTGACCTATACGCTGGAATGGGAGCCGCTCACGCTCACCGGCCGCCTGTTCGGTGCCCGGCTCGCGGCCAAGGCCGGCGAGGCCATCTCCAAGCGTATCCTGCAGGCGGTCGCCTTCCTCAAGGGCGAGCGCGCGACGGTGTTCGATCTGCCACCGCCCTCCTTGCCGGAGGGCGCCCGGGTCCGTGCCGCGACGCTTGCCGACACGGTCGACCGCAGCCCCTACGGGAACCGGCTCGGCCGGCGCCTGAGCGACTACGTTCTGACCGGCATGGCGAGCGACCTCGCGCCTCTCAGGCCGAAGCGCCTGGCGGGGGAACTCGCAGTCTCCGAGCGCGCCGCGATCGAAGCCTGCCTTGCCGCCGCCAAGGCCGGCCTGCTCACCATGAGCTGGGATCTTCTCTGCACCAGCTGCCGCGGCCCGGCCGCCGGCGTCGCGTCGCTGGGCGACCTGCCGCGCGGCGCCCACTGTCCCTCCTGCAACATCGACTACGAGCGCGATTTCGAACGCAACGTCGAGCTCGCCTTCTCGCCGTCGCCGGCGATCCGGCCGCTCGGCCAGGGCGCCTATTGCCTCTCCGGCCCGATGATGACGCCCCACGTTGCCGTGCAGCTCCTGCTGGCACCCGGCGAGCGGCGCACCGTGCCGGTCGACCTGCCGGCCGGTCCGTATCGACTGCGCACGCTGCATCCGGGCAGGCACACCGACATCGATCATGCGGGCGGCGTCTTTCCCAGCCTGCGCGCCGATGCGGATGGAGTGACCGCGATGCCGGGCGCCGACGGCACGATCACCTTCGCCAACGATGCGCCGTTCGAGCTTGCGGTGCTGATCGAGGATCGGCGCTGGAGCCGCGACGCGCTGACCGCGCCGGAGGTGATCACGCTGCAGGCCTTCCGCGATCTCTTCGCCGAGGCGGCATTGCGGCCAGGCGACGAGGCGGCGATCGGGCAGGTGGCCCTGCTCTTCTCCGACCTGCGCGGTTCGACGGCGCTCTACGAACGCGTCGGCGACTCCGTGGCGTTCAACATCGTACGCGATCATTTCGCGTTCCTCGCGGCGATCGTGCGCGACCATAACGGCGCGGTCGTCAAGACGATCGGCGACGCCATCATGGCTTCCTTCGGCGATCCCGCGGATGCCTTGAGGGCGGCGCTCGCCATGCAGGCCCGCGTCGCCGAGTTCAACCGCGACCGCGGCGCTGCGGTCGGCGGCATCGTCATCAAGCTCGGCGTCCATGCGGGGCCGAGCGTGATCGTGAACCTGAACGACCGGCTCGACTATTTCGGCTCGACCGTAAACATGGCGGCACGCCTGCAGGGCCAGAGCGGGGGCGGCGACATCGTCGTAAGCCGCGCCATCGCCGACGATCCGGCCGTGAAACCGCTCCTGGCCACACAGGTCACGCACGAGGAAAGCGTGGCTCTGAAAGGATTCGACCGTCCCGTCGGCTTCACGCGTATCGTGGCGCCGAACTGACGACCCGTGTCGGGCGGGCGGCGTCGGGCGGGCCGTGTCGAGCGGGCGTGCCCTGGAATGCCCGTCAGGACGGCTCGGCCAGCTCCCGGGCCGCCGCCTCGTCGGTGATCAGCACGTGCACCAGGCCGGCGGCGATGCCGGCGCGGATGATCGGCACCTTGTGGATCCCGCCGGCGGCAAGGATCAACTCCCCGATGGCGCGGAGTTGCTCGAGGTCGGCGGCGATCACGCGATCGACGATCGGGTGTCTGACCGCCTTTCCTCCGGCGTCGAGATAGTGGCCGGCAATGTCGCCCACCGCCCCCGCGCGCTGCAGGGAGCGCCACGTCTCGGCGGAGATGACACCGTATTCCAGCGCCTTTGACTGGTCCGTCAAATCGATCGCGCTCAGCAGCGCTCGATCGATATCGCGCACCCGGCCGAGCACGTCCGCCACCGGCGCGCTGCGCAGGAGGGCGTCGCGCAGTTCCTTGGAGTCGGCGATCATCGGCGCCGTCACATACTTGCATGGCGCACCCAGTGCGCGTGCGAACAGCGCCGCCGCGTCATAGGGATTGACCGGGCCGCTGGAGGCGAGGCCGCCCGTCAGCGACACGACGGTGTTGCCGCCGTCGCGCCGTCGCAGGTTCTGGCCGGCGGCGCGGATCGTGCCGCCCCAGGTGATGCCAAGCGAATCGGTCGGGCCGAGCGTCTCGGAGAGGTACTGGCCGGCGGCGGCTCCGACCACAGCGCGAACGTCGGTGCCGTCCGCGGGAGACGGCACGACCTTCACGAAGCGCAGCCCGTAGCGCGCCTTCAGTCGCGACTCCAATCCCGGACAGGCCGAGTGCCGGCTGTCGATGGTGATCTGGACCAGGCCGCTCGCCAGGGCCTGGCGGATGATCCGGTTCACGCGCTTGCGGGTCAGGTTGAGCGACTGCGCGATCTCTTCCTGCGTCCGGCCCTCCTTGTAGTAGTGCCAGCAGATGCGGGTCGCGACGTCGGCATCGAAATCGTCGGCTTCTTCCAGCGCGTCCATCGCTCCCATCGCCCAGCCTCCAGCAATCTCTCGGGTCAAATGTGCAATAGCCGTCACATCTGTGCAACCTAGGTGGGATATCTGTGTCGAAAGAGGCCCATTTGTGCTGGAGGGAATGATGAAGCGGGCGTTGTCTCGACGGTCGCTGGCCGCGTTGTGCGCGGTCGGCCTTTCACTGCCGTCCTTCGCGGGAGCGCAGTCGAACAAGGTCACGATCGGCATCCTCGGCGACCAGAGCGGCGTCGTCGCCGACGTCGGCGGCAAGGGCTCCGTTCTTGCCGCCCGCATGGCGGTTGCGGATTTCGGCGGCACCGTGCTGGGCAAGCCCATCGAGATCCTCGACGCCGACCACCAGGAGAAGGTCGACATCGCCTCCGCCATCGCCCGCCAGTGGTTCGACGAGAAGGGCGTGGATGCCATCGCCGACCTGCCCAACACCGGCGTCGTGCTCGCCCTGCAGGAGATCGCGCGCACGAAGAAGAAGATCCTGATGGTGTCGGGTGCCGCGAGTGCGGAAATCACCGGCAAGTCCTGTTCGCCCTATACGACCCACTGGACCGACGATACCTACGCGCTCGCCAACGGCACCGCGCGTGCGGTCGTGAAGCAGGGCGGCGACAGCTGGTACTTCCTGACGGCCGACTACAGCTTCGGCTACGACCTCGAAACAGCCGCGGCAAACACCGTCCGGTCGCTGGGCGGGCGCGTGCTGGGCAGCGTGCGCCATCCGCTTGGCACCAGCGACTTCTCCTCGTTCCTGCTCCAGGCGCAGACGAGCCGGGCGAAGGTGATCGGGCTCGCCAGCGCCGGGACCGATACCGTCAATGCCATCAAGCAGGCGCGCGAATTCGGCATCGAGCGGGGCGGGCAGAAGCTCGCGGCGCTGCATGCCTTCGTGACGGACGTGAACAGCATCGGCCTCGCCACGGCGCAGGGCCTCACCATCACGACCGGTTTCTACTGGGACGCCGATGACGGCACGCGGCAATGGTCGAAGCGCTTCCTTGCCGTGCACGGGCGGATGCCGACGCGCGAGCAGGCGGGCGTCTATGTGTCGGTGCGGCACTACCTCGCCGCCGTCAAGGCGGCGGGAACGACGGATGCCGACGCCGTCGCCAAGGCGATGCGCGAGCTTCCGGTCGACCGCTTCGGCACCCGGGCGACCGTCCGTCCCGACGGGCGCGTGGTCTATGACATCGGCGTCTATGAAGTCGTCAGCCCCGGTGCGAGCAAGGGACCCTGGGACTTCTATCGCAAGGTCGCCACCGTGCCGGCCGACCAGGCCTTCCGGCCGTTGGAGGCAGGCGGCTGCCGCCTGGTGGGACAGGCGAATGCCAAGCAGTAATAACGGGCCGTCGGCCCTGTCCGCAGGCACCGGCAGGCAAGGGGTGCGGGCGTCGATCGTGGGCAGCCTGCCGAAGCCGGCCTGGCTGGCCGAACCGGGGATACTCCAGGCGCCGTGGCGGGTCGCAGCGGGTCAGCTGGCGGAGGCCCAGGAGGACGCGATCCGGCTGTGCGTTGCCGACCAGCTGAGGGCAGGGCTCGACGTCGTCACCGACGGCGAGCAGTGGCGCCGGCATTACGTGTGGGGCTTCCTGTCCGGGATCGCCGGCGTGGACACGGAGAACCTGGTCATGAAGCCGACGCGCGGCCAGCGGTTCAAGGCCGAATCGCCGGCGGCGCGGCTGGTCGCCGAGCCGGCCTATGTCGACTCGCCGGCGGCAAGGACCCTGCAGTTCGTCAGGACACTGACGGATCGGCCGGTGAAGGTGACGCTGCCGGGCCCGATGACGATCGTCGACAGCCTTGCCGACATGACGCACCGATATTCGGATGCCGATCTCGCCCTGATTTTCGCCGACATGCTCAATCGCGAGGCGCGCGACCTCGCCGCCGCCGGCGCCGCGGTGGTGCAGTTCGACGAGCCCTGCTTCAACATCTACCTCGAGCGAACGCGCGACTGGGGGATCGAGGCGCTGAAGCGCGCCATTGCCGGGGTCGAAGCCAGGACCGCGATCCATATCTGCTACGGCTACGGCGGCAGCGAAGTCGCGGCGTGGAAGGAAACGAATCGCGACTGGAGCCACTACCACTACACGCTGCCGCTGGTGGCGCAGACGAACGTCGACCAGGTCTCGATCGAGACGGCGGCATCGCGGGTCGATTACGACGTGCTCGATGTGCTGCGCGGCAAGGAGGTGTTGCTCGGCCTCGTCAATGTCGGCGATGAACGCATCGAATCGGCGGAGGAAGTGGCGGCCGGCCTGCGCAAGGCGATGCGGTACGTCCCGGCAAGCGCGCTCTTTGCCTGCACCGATTGCGGCCTGGTGCTGCGAAGTCGCGCCGCGGCTTTCGGCAAGATGCAGGCCCTGGCGGCGGGCGCGGCGATCGTGAACGCCGAAATCGGATAGGCCCGACCCGTCGTCGAGCCCATCCGGATGGCCAGGCGAAGAGGCTAGGCGCCGAAATGCGCGGCCAGGACGGCCGCCGCTTCGTCGTTGGCCTTCAGGCCCTGCTGCAGGAAGCGGGTCAGCGAGAAGAAGCCGTGGATGGTGCCGGGATAGTTGACGTAGGTCGTCTTCACGCCGGCATCGATCAGGCGGTCGGCATAGGCGCGGCCCTCGTCGCGCAGCGGGTCGTGACCTGCGGTCAGCACGAAGGCCGGCGGCAGGCCCTTGAAGTCGCGCGCCAGCAGCGGCGACAGGCGGATGTCGGAGAGGTCGGTGCCGGCCGGCACGTAGGCGCTCCAGAACCAGTCCATCAGGTCCTTGGTCAGGAAGTAGCCCTCGGCCAGCTCCCGGCGCGAGCGGCTCTCCTTGCTCGAGTCGGTGGCGGGATAGATCAGCATCTGGAAGGCGGGCGGCGCATCGCCGGCGTCGCGGCAGGTCTGGCACACCACGGCCGCCATCGCCCCGCCCGCGGAATCGCCGCCGACGGCGATGCGCTTCGCATCGGCGCCGAACGAGGCCGCATGGTCGCGGATGTGGCGGAACGCGGCGACACCGTCGTCGATCGGGGCCGGGAACGGATATTCGGGCGACAGGCGATAGTCGACGGCGATCACCTGGCAGCGGCTCTTGTTGGCGAGTCGCCGGCAGGTCGAATCGTGCGTCTCGAGATTGCCGATCACGAAGCCGCCGCCGTGATAGTAGACGAGCGTCGGCAGCGGGCCGGACGGCACGCCGAAGGGACGGTAGTGCCGGAAGCGGATCTCGCCGTCCGGTCCCGCGAAGGCGCCGTCGGTGACCTCGCCCACGGCGGGCGGATCGGCTTCGCTGTCCTCGGACATCTTGTCCACGGCGGCGCGCCCCACCTTGTGCGGCAGCGTATGCAGGAGCGGGCGCCCCTCCTTGACGGCCTTGTCCATCAGGTCGAGCAGGATACGGGCTTCGGCGTCGAGCATTTCGGTGTCTCCCGGTCTTTTCCAATACGGTGCGCCTGGCGAAAGGATGCAGGTGCGTCCCCGGCGAGAGATGAACACGACATCCGGGGCGGACGTCCAGTCCCATCGCGGCGCGCCGGAGCCCGCGGTCCTGCGCTCGGCGAGGGCCCGCCGCCGGCCGGGGCGGCCGGTCGCGCTATTCGAACTTCACGTTCGCGCGCTTGATGACCTGCGCCCACTTCTCCGTTTCCTTGCGCAGGAACGTGGCGAATTCCTCCGACGTGCCGCCGGCCACGACGCCGCCCACGGCCGCATAGGCGTCGACCAGCTCCTTCGATTGCAGGGCCGCCGCCGCGGCCTCGTGAAGCCGGTCGCGGTTGGCGCGGGTCGCGGCGTGAGGCGAAAGGAGGCCATACCAGTTGTCCGAGTTCACGCGCGGGTAGCCTTCCTCGCGCATCGTCGGCACATCGGGCAGCAGCGGCGCGCGGACGTCGGACGTGACGGCGATCGCCTTCAGCGCGCCCGACCGGATATGCGGCAGCAGCACGGGCAGGTCGAGGATGGCGAGCTGCACCAGTCCGGCGACGAGATCGTTGGTTGCGGGCGCCGCGCCGCGATAGGGGACGTGCAGCACGTCGGTGCCGGTCTCCGTCTTGAAGAGTTCCATCGCCAGATGGGTGATGCCGCCGGTGCCGGCGCTGCCATAGGAGAACTTGCCGGGCTCGGCCTTCAGCCGTGCGATCAGCGTCTTGAGATCGGAGATGCCGAGCTTGGCGTTTGCCACCAGCACTTCCTGCACACGCACGACCAGGATGACTGGCGCCAGGTCGCGTGCCGCATCGTAGGGCATGTTCGGCATGAGGATCGGCACGATCGCTCCGGCCGAGGCGCTCGCGAGCCCCATGACATGCGCATCGACGCCCGCCTTTGCGACAACGTCGAGGCCGGTCACGCCGGCGACGCCGCTCTTGTTCTCGACCACCACCGGCTTGCCGAGGTTCTCGGCCATCCCCTTGGCGAGATAGCGGCCGAAGATGTCGGCCGGTCCGCCGGCCGGAAAGGGGACCACCATCGTGAGCGGCTTGACGGGGAAGGGGGACTGCTGCGCAAGCGCGGGCGCGGCCGGCAAGCCGGCGACGCCCGCGAGCATGGCCCGGCGGGAAAGCATGGCGGTTCCTCCAGTTCAGTTGCGACAACTGTGCGCGGCCGGACGAAGGCCGGCAAGCGCCGGTCCCTACTGGCCGATGCCGCTCCAGCCGATGGCCCCGCCTGCCGCGAGCAGCCACAGGGGATGCACGCGGGTCCTGGTCGCGACGATCGCGCAGGCGGCGGTGACTGCGCCCAGTATCCAGGCGCGATCGGATGCCTGTACGATCAGGAGGGCGCTCGCGGCCACCAGCCCGACGGAGATCGGGACGAGGCCGCTCTGGATGGCCCGGCGCCAGGACTGGTCCTTGAAGCGGCGCCACAGGCGAAGCGCCACGCAGGTGACGATCGACGACGGGCCGAACATCGCCAGGGTCGCCACGGCGAGGCCGCTCCATCCGGCGACCTGCCAGCCGATCAGCGGCGCCACCATCATGTTGGGACCGGGGGCGGCCTGGGCGAGCGCGAACAGGGCGACGAATTCGGAGTCGGTCATCCAGTGATAGACGTCGACTGCCTGCCGATGCATCTCGGGCAGGATCGTGTTGCCGCCGCCGAAGGCGAGAAGCGACAGCTGCGAGAAAAGAAGCGCGATCGAGACCAGGGTCGAATTCATGTCCCGGTCTTCCGGATGGCGAAGATGCTGAGCGGTGCCAGGACCAGCATGGTCGGCAGGAGTGGGAAGTGGAACACGGCGACGGCGATGAAGCAGATCGCGGCGAAGCCGAGGGCGACGGGCTTGCGCCGCAGTGGCCAGGCGATCTTGACTGCCATCGAGACGAGAAGGCCCGCCGCTGCGGCGGCCAGGCCCGCGAACATGTGCACGACGTGCGGATCGGACTGGTACCGCGAATAGACGGCGCCCAGCACCACGACGATGGCGGTCGGCGCCGCGATCAGGCCGGCCAGCGCCGCGATCGCTCCCGGAATGCCGCGGAAGTGCAGGCCGAGCGCTGCGGCCACGTTGATCACGTTGCCGCCGGGCAGGAACTGGCAGAGGCCCAGCAGTTCGGTGAACTCCCGGCCGGTGAGCCAGCGACGCTCCTCGACGATCATGTGGCGCGACAGCGGCAGCACGCCGCCGAAGCCCATGAGGCCCAGCATCAGGAAGCCGCGGAACAGCTCGCCGACGGTCGGTGCGGCTGCCGTCGGGGCGGACGCCGCGTCCAGTCCCTCCCGTTCTCCGTCGCTGAGTATCATGGATCAGAGCTAGGGGCCGGCGCCCGGGATGTCCAATATGCGTTTCGGTCGTCTTCGATACGGAAGGCGTCTGGCGCCCGCGGCTAGAATTCGACGTCGAGTTCCTCGACCTCCTCGGGTTCGGCCTTGGCGGCGGCCGTCCATTCCACCATGGGCGCCCAGTGCAGGATCAGGTCGCGGTAGGCGGCGCAGACCGGGTCGAGCTTCACGTCATAGGTCGCGAAGCGCGTGCAGACCGGCGCATACATCGCATCGGCCATCGTGGGCTTCGCCCCGAACAGGTAGGGGCCGCCATACTGCTTCAGGCAGTCGCGCCAGATCGCCGTGACGCGGTCGATATCGGCCTGCGCACCGGCCCAGACCTTGAAGCCCTCGTGGCGTACCTTGAGGTTCATCGGCAGCGCCGAGCGCAGGTTCGCGAAACCCGAGTGCATCTCGCCGCAGATGGCCCGGCAATGGGCCCGGGCGACCGGATCGGCGGGCAGGAGCCCGGCCTCGGGCCTGATTTCGTTGAGGTATTCGCCGATTGCCACCGTGTCCCAGACCTTGACCGCCCCGTGCTCCAGGCAGGGCACCAGGAAGGAGGGGGAGAGCAGCAGAAGCTCGGCACGGGTCGCCGGATCGTCGATGGGCGCCACTCGCTCCGCGAAATCTATCCCCGCCATTCGGCAGAGCAGCCAGCCGCGGAGCGACCAAGAGGAATAGTTCTTGCTACTGACAGTTAGAGAAGCCTCGGCCATGGGCGCCAACCCTCCCCGGTTCGGCGGGTATCGTCTGTGTTTCGGGCGTTTCCAAAAGAAGCAATTTTCGAGCCGGTTGCCGTCGATGCTCTACGCCCTGTACCAGACTGCCGCCGACGTGATGTTGCCCATGCGTGTCTGGGCGACCGTGGCCGGGCCGGGTTTCGCGCTCGGCGAACAGGCGACGGCGGAGAAATGGCGGGCCGCCAGCGCCCTCTGCGAAATGATGAGCCGGGCTGCGCTCAGCCACCGCCGGCCGTCCTTCGGCATCGAAGAGGTGCGGATCGGGAACCAGACGGTCCCGGTGCACGAGGAGGAGATCCTCACCACGCCCTTCGGCACCTTGCTCCGTTTCGCCAAGGAAGGCGTCCCGGCACAGCCCCGGGTGATGGTGGTCGCGCCGCTTTCGGGGCACTTCGCGACCCTGTTGCGCGATACGGTGCGGGTCCTCCTGCCCGAGCACGACGTCTACATCACCGACTGGGCCAACGCCCGCGACGTCCCGATCTGGAAGGGGCGCTTCGGCTTCGACGAATATGTCGAGCACCTCATCACCTTCCTCGATGCGATGGGGCCTGGCTCGCATGTCGTCGCCGTCTGCCAGCCCTGCGTGCAGGCACTTGCCGCCGCGGCGATCATGGCCGAGGACGATCATCCCGCCCAGCCGCACAGCCTGACCCTGATGGCCGGGCCCATCGACACGCGGGTCAACCCCACCAAGGTGAACGAGCTGGCGACCGGCCGGCCGATCTCCTGGTTCGAGCAGAACCTGATCTCGCGCGTGCCGCTGCGCTATCCGGGCGCCACGCGCCGCGTCTATCCGGGCTTCCTGCAGCTCACGGCCTTCATGAGCATGAATGCCGATCGTCACATCAAGTCGCAGGTCGACCTCTATCATGCGCTGGCGCGCGGCGACCACGAGCAGGCCAATACGATCAAGACCTTCTATGACGAGTATTTCGCCGTGCTGGACATGACGGCGGAGTTTTATCTGGAGACCGTGCAGTGGGTGTTCCAGGAGTTCCGGCTGGCCAAGGGTGAGCTCGACTGGAAGGGCCGCCGGGTCAATCCCAAGGCCATCCGCCGGACCGCGCTGTTCACCGTCGAGGGCGAGCGCGACGACATCTGCGCGATCGGGCAGACGGTCGCGGCGCACGACCTGTGTTCCAGCCTGCGGCCCTATCGCAAGAAGCACTATATGCAGGCAGGCGTCGGCCATTATGGCGTGTTTGCCGGCAAGCGCTGGGCCAGCCAGATCTATCCCCTGGTGCGGAACACCATACTGGCCAACGAATAGCGGGCTTTTCTCTGCGGGAATCCGCAGTAAATTGGGGTCATGGCCGATTTTCCGAACAAGACCCTGACCGACTGGGAAACGCTCGCGACCAAGGAGCTGCGCGACAAGCCGCTCTCGTCGCTCGACTGGACGACGCCCGAGGGCATTGTCGTCAAACCGCTCTACACGGCGGCCGATCTCGAGGCGCTCGAGACGCTGGGCTCGCTGCCGGGTTTCCCGCCCTTCACGCGCGGGCCGAAGGCCACGATGTATGCCGGCCGTCCGTGGACGGTGCGCCAGTATGCCGGCTTCTCGACGGCGGAGGAGAGCAACAAGTTCTACCGCGCCAACCTCGCGGCGGGCCAGATGGGCCTCTCCGTCGCCTTCGACCTCGCCACCCATCGCGGCTACGATTCGGATCATCCGCGTGTCGTCGGCGACGTCGGCAAGGCGGGCGTGGCGATCGATTCCGTCGAGGACATGAAGATCCTGTTCGACGGCATCCCGCTCGACAAGATGAGCGTGTCGATGACCATGAACGGCGCCGTGCTGCCGGTGCTGGCCGGCTACATCGTGGCGGCGGAGGAGCAGGGCGTGCCGCAGGAGAAGCTCTCCGGCACGATCCAGAACGACATCCTCAAGGAGTTCATGGTCCGGAACACCTACATCTATCCGCCCGGACCCTCCATGCGCATCGTGGCCGACATCATCGAGCACACGGCCAAGTACATGCCGAAGTTCAATTCGATCTCGATCTCCGGCTATCACATGCAGGAGGCCGGAGCGACGCTGGTGCAGGAGCTCGCCTTCACGCTGGCCGACGGCCTCGAATATGTGCGCGCCGCCAAGGCCAAGGGGCTCGACATCGACGCCTTCGCGCCGCGGCTGTCGTTCTTCTTCTGCATCGGCATGAACTTCTTCATGGAAGTCGCGAAGCTGCGCGCGGCGCGCTTCCTGTGGGCCGAACTGGTCAAGCCCTTCAACCCGAAGAAGGCCGACTCGCTGTCGCTGCGCACGCACTGCCAGACGTCGGGCGTGTCGCTGACGGAAAAGGACCCGTACAACAACATCATCCGCACCGCCTACGAGGCGATGGCGGCGGTGCTGGGCGGCACGCAGTCGCTGCACACCAATTCGTTCGACGAGGCGATCGCGCTGCCGACCGTGCAGTCTGCCCGCATTGCGCGCAACACCCAGCTCATCCTGCAGCACGAGACGGGCGTCACCAAGGTCGTCGACCCGCTGGCGGGCAGCTACTACGTCGAGTCGCTGACGGCGAGCCTGATCGCCGAGGCACGCAAGCTGATCGGCGAGGTCGAGGCGCTGGGCGGCATGACCAAGGCGGTCGAGGCCGGCATGCCGAAGATGCGCATCGAGGAGGCCGCCGCGCGCAAGCAGGCCCGCATCGATCGCGGCGAGGAGATCGTGGTCGGCGTCAACAAGTTCCAGCTCAAGGAAGAGCCGCCGATCGAGATCCTCGAGGTCGACAACGACCAGGTCCGCAACGCCCAGCTCGCGCGTCTGCAGAAGATCCGCACCACGCGCGACGAGGCCAAGTGCGTGGCCGCGCTGAAGGCGCTGGGCGAGGCCGCGCGCACCGGTACCGGCAACCTGCTGACGCTCAGCATCGAGGCCACCCGCGCCCGGGCGACGGTGGGCGAGATCTCGTCGGCACTCGAAGGCGTCTACGGGCGCTATCAGGCCACCATCCGCTCGATCTCCGGCGTCTATGCCGGCGAGTGGGAGGGCGATGAGGGCCTGGCGCGCATCCGCACCGACGTTTCCTCCTTCGCGGAGGAAGAGGGCCGCCGGCCGCGTCTGATGGTCGTGAAGATGGGCCAGGACGGCCATGACCGTGGCGCCAAGGTGATCGCGACCGCCTTCGCCGATCTCGGCTTCGACGTCGATATCGGACCGCTGTTCCAGACCCCGGCCGAAGCGGCGCGGGCGGCGATCGAGAACGACGTCCATGTCATCGGCGTGTCGAGCCAGGCCGCCGGCCACAAGACGCTGGTCCCGCAGCTCATCGAGGAACTCGCCAAGCAGGGCGGCTCCGACGTGCTGGTGGTCGTGGGCGGCGTCATCCCGGCGCAGGACTACGATTTCCTGAAGAAGGCGGGCGTGGCGGCGATCTACGGGCCGGGCACCAACATTCCGGCGGCGGCCGCCGAGATCCTGTCGATCCTGCGCCAGCGCGGCCAGAAGCGCGCGGCCTGAAACGCGGTCGACGGCCCTGGGACGGAACGAGCGGGCGGGCAGGGAACCGCCGCTCGCGACCATAATCGGTGGTCTGCCCGGCCGGGGCGTATGATGCCGGCATGCACGTGGGCAGATCATCCGGGGCGGCGTCCGAGACCATGCCGCGGAAGCCGGTTTCCTTTTTATTTCCTTTTTTAAAAGCGTTACCGCCAAGTAACCAACTAGATCAGTTGGATAATTGGCGGCGCGCCTCAGCGTTGCATCGCCGTCTTTTCGTCGTCGCGGAGCGGCCGTTCCTTGAACCACAGCAGCTTGCCGTGGATGGTCCCGAAGCCTGTCTGGGCCTCGAGCTTGGCGGGGTAGCGGAACGGCGTGTCGTCGAGCCGCGCGAACCACAGCTTCATCGGCCGTTCCTTCTTGCTCTCGGCCTCCTGCGGCGCGTCGTAGAACTCGCCGGCAATGCGGTGGGTATAGACCTCGCACACCAGGAGATCGCCGCGCGCGCCGGGAACACCCGCCGTCGCGGCCGGCTCGGTGCCGATCTTCTTCAGGACGACGTCGATGCGACGCTTGCCGTCGTTCGAGGGCACGGTGCGGTCGCAGGCGGCGTCGCCCGCGAGGCCGACGCTCAGCGCCGCGGAGAGCGGATCGAGCGAACCGATGCGCTTGTCCTCGGGAATCTCCTGCCCGGGCGCCGGCTTCCACGCCGGCTGGCTCTTCTCGCTCAGTGTCCCGCCGGGGCCGTACTGGGCAAGCCAAGTGCGCGGCTTGTCGCCAACGATGATCGACAGCGACCCGCCGCTGGGTTGTGCGCCCTGCTGGGTGAATCCGCCCCAGGCCCGGTTCCTGCCGTCATAGTTGATGGTGACGGCCTTGATCAGGCCTTCCTTGAAGGTATGGCTCTCCACATCGTAGGCATTGCCATCGAAGCGGGCCTTGAAGTCGATGCGGAAGCCGGTGAAGCCCAGGTAGGTGATGGCATAGCCCGCCTCGACCTGACGCGGTTCCATCGCCATCGCCGAGGGCGCAAAGGCCGCAGCCGGCAGGGTGCCGCACAAGGCGAATGCGGTCACCGCTTTACGAAAAGTCATGAATCGGCGCTCTCCGAGGGGCTTACGCCTGCCCCTCAGGCACGATAGAAGGCCCTCGCCCCCCACGCCATCAGACTTACGAGCCCGTACCGGCCTCACTGCCATGTCGCCTCCTGGAAACGATCGCCCTCCTGCCATCGGCCTCGGCCGCTCCTGGGCCGTGGTGTCCGTACTTGGGCATCATTTGTGGCCAAAGGGAGATTGGAATCTCCGTAGTCGCGTCGCAGTCGCACTGATCCTGCTGGTTCTCGCGAAGGTGGCCAATGTCTACGTCCCGATCCTCTACAAGCATGCCGTCGATGCCCTCGGCAAGCCGGAGGTGCAGGCGATGGCGGTGCCGGTCGCGCTCATCGTCGCCTATGGCGTGGCCCGCGTGCTGGCGCAGGCGCTGGGCGAGATCCGCGACGCCATCTTCGC
The DNA here is from genome assembly GCA_018240685.1 of Pseudomonadota bacterium. GTDB lineage: Bacteria > Pseudomonadota > Alphaproteobacteria > Reyranellales > Reyranellaceae > Reyranella. The sequence goes on from JAFEFG010000051.1 coordinate 16,575, forward strand.
GCCGGTGGCCCAGCGCGCGATCCGCACCCTCGCGCTGCAGGTCTTCGGTCATCTCCACGGCCTGTCGCTGCGCTACCACCTCGAGCGTCAGACCGGCGGACTCAGCCGCGTCATCGAGCGCGGCACGCAGGGCATGGAGTTCCTGATCCGGTTCACGACCTTCAACATCCTGCCGACGCTGCTCGAGATCCTGATGGTGGGCGCGATCCTGTGGCGGCTCTACGACTGGCGGTTCACGGCCATCACGCTGGGCGTGATCGGGGCCTATATCGTCTTCACGATCTGGCTCTCGGAATGGCGCATCACGTTCGTCCGTCGCATGAACGACGCCGACACGGACGCCAATGCCAAGGCCATCGACAGCCTGCTGAACTACGAGACGGTGAAGTACTTCGGCAACGAGGTTCATGAGGCCGAGCGCTACGACGTCGGCCGGCGGCGCTACGAGGTGGCGGCGATCCGTTCCAGCCGCACCCTGTCGATGCTCAACGTCGGGCAGGGGGCGATCATCGCCGTCGGGCTGGCGGCGGTCATGATCATGGCTGGCAGCGGCGTGGTCGAGCACACCCTGACCGTGGGCGACTTCGTGGCGGTGAACGCCTTCCTGCTGCAGCTCTACCAGCCGCTCAACATGCTGGGCTTCGCCTATCGCGAGATCCGCGGCGCGCTGGTGAACATGGAGAAGATGTTCGGCCTGCTCGACGTTCCGCCGGAGATCGCCGACAAGCCCGGCGCGCCGCCGCTCAAGGTGTCGGGCGGCGAGATCGTGTTCGACCATGTCGACTTCCACTACGAGAAGAGCCGGCCGATCCTGCACGACGTGAGCTTCCGCGTGGCGCCGGGCGCGACGGTCGCCATCGTCGGCTCGAGCGGCGCGGGCAAGTCCACGGTGTCGCGCATCCTGTTCCGCTTCTACGACGTGGCGGCGGGCCGGGTTATGATCGACGGCCAGGACATCCGCGACGTCCGGCAGGCGAGCCTGCGGGCTGCCATCGGCGTGGTGCCGCAGGACACCGTCCTGTTTAACGACACGATCTACTACAACATCGCCTACGGTCGGCCGAGCGCCAGCCGCGAGGAGGTCGAGCATGCGGCGAGGCTCGCCCGCATCCACGACTTCGTCATGGCCCTGCCGCAAGGCTACGACTCGACGGTCGGCGAGCGCGGTCTGAAGCTTTCCGGCGGCGAGAAGCAGCGCGTGGCCATCGCGCGCACGATCCTGAAGGATCCGCGCATCCTCCTGTTCGACGAGGCCACCAGCGCGCTCGACACGCGCACCGAGCAGGAGATCCAGCGTTCCCTGGAGGAAGTGAGCCGCGGCCGCACGACGCTGGTGATCGCCCATCGCCTGTCCACGATCATCAATGCCGACGAGATCGTGGTGCTCGATCGCGGCCGGGTCGCCGAACGCGGCCGCCACGCCGACCTGCTGGCCCGCAACGGCCTCTATGCCGACATGTGGCGACGCCAGCAGGAGGCGGCGGCCGAGGCCGAGCGCAAGGTCGAGGAACCGCCGTCGCTCAGGGCCGAAGGTCACCTCCGTGTCGCCGAGTAGCGCGGCGGCCGGCAGCCCCTGGCGGACCCTCCTGCCGGTCTTCGCGGCCTGCGGCGCCATCGGCCTGCAGGCCGGCGTCGCCCTGCCCCTGGTGCCGCTTGCGCTGCAGCGAGAGGGCGTGGACAAGCTCACCATCGGCATCGTCTCGGCGGCATGGGCGCTCGGCATGCTGTCGTTCGGCACCCGCATCCCCCAGATGGCGGCGCGATTCGGCGCCGCACCCAGCATCATCCTGGCCGTGATCGCGGGCTCGCTGGTCATGGTGGGCTTCACGGTCACGTCCGGGCCGGTGGCATGGTTCGTCCTCACCTTCGTGCACGGCGTCGTCGGCGGCGTGCCGTGGGTGGTCAGCGAGATCTGGATGAACGTCGTGGTCGAGGAGAAACGGCGGGGCCGCGCGATGGCGGTCTATGCCGCGATGTTCGCCTTCGGCATGGCGCTCGGGCCGTTCGTCCTGCAGGTCGTGGGGGTCTACGGCCCGCGGCCGTTCCTGACCTGCGCTGCCCTCGCCGTGCTGGTGGCGGTGCCTCTGCTGCCGTTCTGGAAGACGTCGCCGCGCATCGCGCATCCGCACGACAGCGGCTTCCGGCTCGTCATCGCGGCGGCGCCGCTGGCCATGTTCGCGGGCTTTTCCACCGGGGCCGGCGAGCAGGTCGCGTTCAGCTTCCTGCCCGTCTATGCGGTGAATGCCGGCGTCCCGGCCGAGACGGGCACGCTCTGGCTGTCGGCGTTCGTGATCGGCAACATCGTCCTGCAATGGCCGATCGGCTGGCTGGCCGATCACGCCGACCGTCGTGTCGTGCTCGCCGCCTGCGCGCTCCTCAGCACGGGGCTGATGCTGCTGCTGCCCCTGGTCCCGGCGCATTCGACGGGAGTCATCGCGGTCGTGATGCTGTGGGGCGGCATCTCCTTCTCGATCTATCCCGTCGGCCTCGCGCTTCTCGGCCGCCGGTTCAACGGCGGCGACATCGCGCGCGCCAACACGGCCTACAGCATGCTCTACATCCTGGGCGGGCTGATCGGCCGGCCGCTGACGGGCGCGGCGATGGACGCCGTGGGCGAGCCCGGCCTGGGCTGGACGCTGGCGATCTTCTACGCCGCTGTGGGGCTGGCCGCGTTGCTGGCGTTGCGGCGGGCCGGCTGATAAGTGTGCCGCCGATGAGCGACCCCTTGCTCGAGCCGCTGCTTGCCGGCGACCGTCGCGCGCTGGCCCGGGCCATCACCCTGATCGAATCGACGCGCGCGGACCATCGCGAGCGTGCCGACGCGCTGCTGGCGGCGGTGTTGCCGCATACCGGAAAGTCGGTGCGGCTCGGCATCACCGGCGTGCCGGGCGTCGGCAAGTCGACCCTGATCGAGCGCTTCGGCCTGTCCCTGATCGAGGGCGGACGCTCGCTCGCCGTGCTCGCCATCGATCCGTCGTCCAAGCGCGGCGGCGGCTCGATCCTGGGCGACAAGACGCGCATGGAGGAGCTGTCGCGCCACAGGGCGGCATTCATCCGTCCGTCGCCGGCCGGCACGACCCTGGGCGGCGTCGCACGGCGCACGCGCGAGGCGATGCTGCTGGTCGAGGCGGCGGGCTTCGACACCGTGATCGTGGAGACGGTCGGCGTCGGCCAGTCGGAGACGGCGGTCGCCGACATGGTCGACATGTTCATCGTGCTGCTGCTGCCGGCGGGCGGCGACGACCTGCAGGGCATCAAGCGCGGCGTGATCGAGCTCGCCGACCTCATCGTGGTCAACAAGGCCGACGGCGACCTCAAGGCGACGGCGAAGCGCTCGGCCGCCGACTATCAGCACGCGCTGCGCATGTTGCGCTCGCCGACGCCTGGCTGGACGCCCGAGGTCGTCACCAGCTCGGCCCAGACCGGCGAGGGCGTGGCCGAGCTGTGGGCGATCGTGGAGCGCTTCTACAAGGCCGTGGGCGAGAAGGGCATCGCCCATCGCCGCGCCGAGCAGGCCAGGGCCTGGATGTGGAACGAGGTGGGCGAAACCCTGCTGGCGGAGCTGCGCCGGCACCCCGAGGTCAGGCGTCTGGTGGGCGGGCTCGAACACGACGTCGAAACTGGGCGGATCACCCCGGCCGCTGCCGCCCGCCGTATGCTACAAGCCTTCCATGGCCGCTAAATCCCTCGTCCGGCGCGCCCGCGCCGCCGCCGCCAAGACCGAAGAGCCGTTCTGGAAGCGCAAGACCCTCGACCGGATGACCAAGGCCGAGTGGGAGTCGCTCTGCGACGGCTGTGGCATGTGCTGCGTCAACAAGCTCGAATATGAAGGCACGGGCGAACTCGCCCAGACCGACACCTGCTGCCGGTTGCTGGATCCGAAGACGGCGCGCTGCCGCGACTACAAGAACCGCAAGAAGATCGTGCCGGACTGCATCCAGCTCACCCCAAAGGTAGTGGCCAAGATGGACTGGCTCCCCAAGACCTGTGCCTACCGGCTGGTCCACTTCAAGCAGGACCTGTACTGGTGGCATCCGCTCATCTCGGGGGATCCGGAAACCGTGCACCAGGCGGGAATCTCGGCCCGCGGCCGGGTCATCCCCGAGGACCAGGTCGAGGATATCAGCGAAAGGGTCGTGGATTGGTTCGCTTGACGGGCTCCCCCCGGACCCTTAAAAAGCCGGCCTTCCCGCCCTCTGGCGGGATCGTTTTTTAAGCGGAAATCGCCATGCCTCGTCGTTGCGCCCTGTCGGGCAAGTCCGTGCAGTACGGCAATAATGTGAGCCACGCGAACAACAAGTCCAAGCGTCGGTTCATGTCCAACCTGCAGGTCGCCTCGGTCCTGTCCGATGCGCTGGGCCACAGCGTGCGTCTGCGGCTGACGCCGCGCGGCATCAAGACCATCGAGCACAACGGCGGCATCGACGCCTACCTGCTCGGGACCAACGACAGCAAGCTCAGCCCCGAGATGCTGACGCTGAAGCGCCGGGTGACCTCGGCCAAGGCCAAGAAGGAAGCCAAGAAGGCCGCGTAAGCGGCCTTTTTACTGGGCCGCTAGAGGGCCAGCTCGAACAGCAGCAGCAGGTTGCGCTGGACCGGGTTGAAGTTGTCGTCCGAGATCAGCCACAGCAGCGTCTCGCCGCGCGGCCCCTTGCTCACCGATATCCCCTCGAGATTGTCCACCGCGTAGGGCGAGGCCAGGAACGCGAGTTCCTCCGGCTTCACCATCGCGCCGGGCTTGAGCTGCTCGGCCGCGAACCGCATGACCCGCACCCGCACGCCGCGCACGACGTCGTAGGCCCGTTCGAGGGTGGCGAAGGCGCCGTCGGGAAGCTGCACGATCGCGGTCGGATGGAAGTCCGGGATCGTGTCGTACTGGAACTTCTGCCACGCATATCGCCCTTCGCCGGCCGGCTTGCCGATCCAGCCGACGACGGCGCCGCGCTGCTCGCGATACTCCTCGCTGATCGCGATCACGGTGCCGTCGGGCAGGGCCGTCAAGGTCTCGATGCCGCCATTGTCGGGCTGCCGCTCGATGTCCGGCGGGTCATTCAGGGGCACCGGCACGCCGTCGAGCGTGGGATAGTGCCAGATGCGATGATGGCGCTCGAACGATACCAGCCATGAACCGTCCGGCAGGCGGGCCATGCCTTCCGAATCGGCCCACGCCTTGTTGACGAGCGGCTTGCCGTCGAGCCCGTGTAGCGGGCCGATCCTGGCGTCGCTCAGCCCGGTGAGGTCGCCGGCCTTGTCGTAATCGATCGCGGCGGTGAACCAGCCGCCGACATCCGAGATGGCGCGGAGCTGCCGGCCGTCCGGCGTCACATAGAGGTCCGACCAGCCGCCGAAATTGGACGATTTGGCCGTGAGCGACAGGCCGCCGCGCCAGATCAGGCGGCCGACCTGCCGGGCCTCCCGATCGTCCAGCTTGAGGGGAATGCTCTCGGCGTGGACCTCCAGGGCCAGCGACTGCGCCCCGACAGGCGTCGTGGGCGGCGCGGCGATGCACGCCGCCGCCAGCAGGAGACCGAGGAAGACGAAGGGGCGGGCGGCCAGCCGCAAGGCGCCGCCCCCGATCATGCCGCGCGGCGGCCGCCGGCCTTGCCGTTGGGTCTCGCCTGGCGGGCCACCCGCATGTCCCGCATGTCCTCCTCGTCGAAGAGCGAGGCGAGCTGCTCCATCATCGTGCCGCCGAGCTGGTCGGCATCGACGATCGTGACGGCGCGGCGGTAGTAACGCGTGACGTCATGGCCGATGCCGATCGCGATCAGCTCCACCGGCGAGCGCGTCTCGATCCAGTCGATGACGTCGCGCAGGTGCCGTTCGAGGTAGTTGCCCGGGTTCACCGACAGGGTCGAGTCGTCGACCGGCGCGCCGTCGGAGATCACCATCATAATCTTGCGCTCTTCCGGCCGCGGCAGCAGCCGGTTGTGCGCCCACAGCAGCGCCTCGCCGTCGATGTTCTCCTTGAGGATACCCTCGCGCAGCATCAGGCCGAGGTTCTTGCGGGCGCGCCGCCACGGCGCGTCGGCCGGCTTGTAGATGATGTGGCGCAGGTCGTTCAGGCGGCCGGGATTGGCCGGCTTGCCGGCAGCGAGCCACTGCTCGCGGCTCTGGCCGCCCTTCCAGGCGCGGGTCGTGAAGCCCAGGATCTCGACCTTCACGCCGCAGCGCTCGAGCGTGCGGGCGAGAATGTCGGCGCTCATGGCGGCGACCGTGATCGGCCGGCCGCGCATGGAGCCCGAATTGTCGATCAGCAGCGACACCACCGTGTCGCGGAAGTTGGTGTCCTTCTCCTGCTTGTAGGACAGCGAGTGCATGGGGTTGGTGATGATGCGCGTCAGCCGCGCGGCATCGAGCATGCCCTCGTCGAGATCGAACTCCCAGGCGCGGTTCTGCTGCGCCAGCAGGCGGCGCTGCAGGCGGTTGGCGAGCTTGCCGATCACGCCCTGCAGGTGCGAGAGCTGCTGGTCGAGATGGTTGCGCAGACGGCCGAGTTCCTCGGCGTCGCAGAGCTGGTCCGCCTCGACGATCTCGTCGAACTTGGTCGTATAGGCGTGATACTGCTGGCCGAGCGGCTCGTTGCTGAGCGCACCGGGCGGCAGCCACGGACGCTCGGCGCGGCCCGGCTCCTCCTCGTCGCCCGAGCCCATCTGCATCTCGGTCTGGGCCTGGTCGGCGACGGTCTCCGACGCGTCCTCCTGCTCGGAGGCGTCCTCGGTCTCCTCGCCCTGGGCGCCGTAGCCCTGCGTCTCGCTGGAATCGCTCTGATCGTCGCCGGTCTCGTTGGACTGGCCGTCGGCGTTCTCCTGATCCTGCGACTCCTCCTGGTCATCGTCCTGGAGGTCCGCCGATTCGTCGCCGAGCTTGAGGTCGCGGATGAGCTGCCGCGCGGCCTTGGCAAAGGCGTCCTGGTTGCCGAGCGAATCCTTGAGCTTCTGGAAGTCGCGGCCGGCCGCCGACTCGACATCGGCCCGCCACATGTCGACCATCGCCTTGGCCGACTCGGGCGGCGGTGCGCCCAGGATCTGCTCGCGCGCGATCAGGCCGATCACGTCGGCGATCGGCGCATCTTCCTTCGACTTGATGCGGGCGTGCCCGCGCTGGTCGGAGCGCTGGCGCCACAAGGCGGCGAGATTGTCGGCGACGCCGGCCATCTTGCGGGCGCCCAGCGCTTCGACGCGCACCTGCTCGACCGCCTCGAAGATCGCGCGCGCCGCCTCGCCGCGCGGCACGCGGCGCAGATGCATCTTGCGATCGTGATGGCGCAGCTTCAGCGCCATCGAGTCGGCCTCGCCACGCACGCGGCTGACGTCTTCCACCGGCAGGTCGCGCGCGGGCACCGTAATGCGGGCCTCCTGGCCCAGGAGCGAACCGCCGTCGGGCACGAACGAGACGTTCACGTCCTTGCGCGATATCGCCCGCATCGTGGTCGCTGTGACGCGGCGGAACTCCTCGATCGGAGTCGTGTCCTTGGCCATTGAAGCGCCTTAGTGCAGCTTGCCACCCTTGGAACTGCCGGCCGGCAATTCCTTGCCGAAGCAGCGCTGATAGTACTCGGCGAGCGTGGAGCGCTCGACCTCGTCGCACTTGTTCAGGAAGGTGACGCGGAACGCGAAGCCCACGTCGCCGCCGAAGATGCGCGCATTCTCGGCCCAGGTGATGACGGTACGCGGCGACATGACGGTCGAGATGTCGCCGGCGATGAAGCCGGCCCGCGTGAGGTCGGCAAGCGCCACCATCGCCGAGATGATCTTACGGCCTTCCTCGCTGTCGTAGTGCGGCGCCTTCGCCGCGACGATGTTCACTTCCTGGTCGTGCGGCAGATAGTTCAGCGTCGTCACGATCGACCAGCGGTCCATCTGGCCCTGGTTGATCTGCTGCGTGCCGTGATAGAGGCCGGTCGTGTCGCCCAGGCCCACCGTGTTGGCAGTGGCGAACAGGCGGAAGGCCGGGTGCGGATGGATCACCTTGTTCTGGTCGAGCAGGGTGAGCTTGCCCTCGACCTCCAGCACGCGCTGGATCACGAACATCACGTCGGCGCGGCCGGCATCGTACTCGTCGAACACGAGCGCGGTCGGGTTCTGCAGCGCCCACGGCAGGATGCCCTCGCGGAACTCCGTCACCTGCTTGCCGTCACGCAGCACGATCGCATCCTTGCCGATCAGGTCGATACGGCTGATGTGGCTGTCGAGATTGACGCGGATGCAGGGCCAGTTGAGGCGGGCCGCGACCTGCTCGATATGGGTCGACTTGCCGGTGCCATGGTAGCCCTGAACCATGACACGTCGGTTGAAGGCGAATCCCGCGAGGATCGCCATCGTCGTGTCGTGGTCGAAGAGATAGGCGTCGTCGACGGCCGGCACATGTTCCGTGGTGGTGCTGAAAGCAGGCACTTCCATGTCAGTGTCGATGCCGAAGACCTGGCGAGCGGAAACCTTGATGTCCGGCATGCCTGAAACGCTGGGGCGGGCGGCGGTCGTCGTAGAAGCCATCACACGAATTCCTAACAAAGCAAAACCCGCCAAATTGCGGGCCTAAAGGTAATAGTCGCAGGCTGCATTGTGCGCCGCAAGCGGCCAATTGGCAGGTCTCGGTCGCAACAGCCGTCAATCTGCAGGAAGATGCTCGGATGCCCGCAGAGTGGAATAGGCGGCGTTGATTTCCTTGAGCTTTTCCTCGGCCTCACGGGCGCCGCCGTTGGCGTCGGGATGGTGCAGTTTCACCAGCTCCTTGTAACGAGATTTCACATCCGCCTGCGTCAGCGGCCATGAAAGTTCAAGAACCTCGATCGCGCTCCGTTCCGCCGGGGTCAGCTGTTCGCTGCCGTCCAGCCGGGGGGCGGGCCGCTCGCCGAGGCCGGCGTCGTCGCTGAGCCCCAGAGGGTCATGGATGCGCGGGCCGCCGCCGCCGCGGGTTCCCAGCGGCCAGACCGGCCGGCGCCACGTCGTATCGGCCCGGATATGTTGCTCGATCTGCTCGGCGTCAAGACCCGCGAAGTAATCCCATTTTTTGTTGTAGTCCCGCACGTGTTCCAGGCAGAACCACCGATATTCGTTCAGGCGGTCGCGCGAATAGGGCGCGCGGTATTCGCCGTGAAGCTGGCATCCCGGCATCTCGCACACCCGCTCGAACGGGGCGGAAGCGCTGGTCGCCGTCAGAGGTTTGGCTCGCCGTCGGGGCATCGGGCTAATATGTGTGGAAGCGATTGGGGCGGCAAGAGAGGCGAGCGATGGGAGCGGTAGCGACGGCAATCGACAAGAAGCTTCGAGAGCGCTTTGCGCCGACGCGGCTCAGCATCGAGGACGAATCGGCGCGCCATCGCGGCCACGCCGGCTTTCGCGAGGGCGGAGAGTCGCATTTTCGAGTGGAGATCGTGTCGCCGGCATTCACCGGCCACAGCCGCGTGACGCGCCAGCGTCTGGTCTACCAGACGCTGCAGGACGAATTCGCGGGCGGCCTGCACGCACTTGCGCTTACGACGCTTACGCCGGAAGAAGACGGCAAGGCCTGACGGAAGCGAAGGCGTTCGGCCGGCGCTTCCGGGCAGCCTCAGCCTTCGATTTCGATTTGCTTGCCCTCAGCGGCAGCGCGAACGGCCTCCGCATCCGGGCCGGTGTAGAAATGCGGCGCCCAGCGCTTCACCACCCCGCCCTCCGACGACCAGGCGTGACAGGTGTCGACTACGTACGGCTTGCGCGGCGGCTTTGCGGGCGCCGCAGGATCGGCGGACTTCGGCATCGACCCGTTCTTCTCCCGGTGCGCCCGGTTGAGCTCGCGCGCCTTGCTCGATGAGACCGTCTGGAACGCGGTCGTCGCGACCGGCCCCAGAAGCTCGACGATATGCGTGCAGCCATGCACGCCGCCGAGCCGGGCCCGGACTTCGCGGTGGAAGCCGCCGCCGATGCGCAGGCCGATCAGCTTCTTGAAATCGGGCGTGATGTTGCCACACACCTGATAGGGGGATTTGTCGGTGGCCGCTTCGACATCCACGATGGTGAACTTGTGGTCGAGGGTGAGACGGATCCACATGTCATGGACGTAGTCGCCGGCCTTGAGGGTTCCGCGCCACTCGTTGGGGTGGTCGTAGCTCTTCTCGTCGGTGATCCGCCCCTCGATGTCCCACAGCCCATCGTCGCGGAAGAAACCCTGGCAGGTAACCCGACGCGTGTGCAGGTGCTGTCGGCCGACCGGCGGCGAAAGCGGCATGACTGATCCTCTCGCTGATCTTCAGACGTTGGCTGTCTGTATGGCGGGGGGCGGAACGACGCGCAACTCGGCGATCCGCGTGCCTTCGCGCTTCAGGATCTCGAACCTGAAGCCGTGGAAGGCATAGGTCTGGCCGACCTCGGGAATGCGCCGCGCCTCGTAGAGGACGAGGCCGGCGATCGTGGTTGCGACGTCCTCGGGCAGTCCCCAGCCGAACTCGCGATTGAGGTCGCGGATCGGCAAGCTGCCCTGGCAGACCAGGCTGCCATCCTCGCGCATGACGACGCCGCGCTTGATGGCGTCGTGCTCGTCCTCGATGTCGCCGACGATCTCCTCGATGATGTCCTCGAGCGTGACGATGCCCAGCATGACGCCGTACTCGTCGACCACGATGGCGAAATGCTCGTGGCGCGCCTGGAAGGCCTTAAGCTGGTCGAACAGGACCGTCGATTCGGGAATGAACCACGGCGGCGTCATGACGTCGGTAACACGCACCGACTCTGGTCCGCCGGCGGCCTTGACGGCCCGGAAGAGGTCCTTGGCGTGCATCACGCCGATGATGTTGTCCGGCTGGCCGCGATAGAGCGGGAGGCGCGTGTAGGGCGCCGCCAGCACCTGCGCGACGATCGACTCGATAGACTCGTCCGCATCGATCAGCACGACGCTGCCGCGATGGACCATGACGTCGCTGACCGTGCGGTCGCCGAGATCGAGAACGGAACGCAGCATCGCTTTCTCTTCCGGCGCATCCTCGTCGGCATGGCCGACACCGTGCATCTCGATGGCACCGCGCAGGAGCTCTGCATGCTCATGAGCCTCGGGCGTGGTGCTGACCCGCAGGAGAGCGAGGAAGACCCGGGCGATCCAGGCGAAGCCGCCGGCGACCGGGCCGAGCAGCGCCAGCGTGAGGAGGATCGACGGCGCCAGCATGAGGGCGACGCGGTCCGCGCGCAGGAGAGCCCAGGTCTTCGGCATGACCTCGGCGAACACCACGACCAGGATGCCGATGATCGCCGTGGCGTAGACAACGCCCGCGGCGCCGAAGAGATCGGTCAGAACCGCCGTCGTCAGCGAGGCGGAGAGGATGTTCAGCACGCTGTTGCCCAGCAACACCGCGCTTACGGCCTCGTCCTTGCGGTCGAGCAGCTTGTTCACCAGTACTGCGCGCTTGTTGCCCTGCTGGGCCAGGCGATGCATGCGCGGCCGCGAGGCGCCGGTCACGGCCGTTTCGGCCGCCGACATGTAGCCGCTGAGCGCAATGCAGAAGATGACCAGGGGGGCCGCGACCCACAGCGGCAGATGCAGCGCGATCTCGTGTTCCATGTCTTCCGTCAGGCTGCGATGGCCGAATCGAGCAGCGCGCGCACCGCGTCCTCCTTCACGTCGCGCGTCACGAACGCCTTGCCGATGCCTCGGGCCAGGATGAAGGTCAGCCGGCCGGCCTCGGCCTTCTTGTCGCCGCGCATGTGCTCGATCAGCCTGGATGCATCCCATTGCCGCCGGTTGGTGCCGCCGATGCCGCGCAGTCGCATGGGCAGGCCCACGGCGCCGAGATGCCGGCGTACGCGCGCCGCGTCGTCGGCGGGACACAGGCCCAGTCTGGCCGACAGATCGAAGGCCATCGCCATGCCGGTGCCGACGGCCTCGCCGTGCAGCAGATCCGGGCCGAAGCCGGTCTCGGCTTCGAGCGCATGGCCGAAGGTGTGGCCGAGATTCAGGAGTGCGCGCAGGTCGGTCGTCTCGCGCTCGTCGGCGGCCACGATGCGCGCCTTGGCGAGGCAGCTCTGCTCGATGGCGTAGGTGCGCTTGGCGGCATCGCCGGCCAGCAGGTCCGGACCGTTTTCCTCGCACCACTCCCAGAAGGCTGGCGCGTCGATCAGGCCGTACTTGGCCACTTCGGCGTAGCCCGCCAGCAGCTCGCGCCGGGGCAGCGTGTCCAGCACCTCGGTATCGGCCACGACCAGCCGGGGCTGGTAGAAGGCGCCGATCAGGTTCTTGCCGTGCCGCGTGTTGATGCCGGTCTTGCCGCCGACCGACGAGTCGACCTGTGCAAGCAGCGTCGTCGGCACCTGGATGAAGTCGACGCCACGCAGCAGAACCGCGGCGGCGAAGCCCGTGAGATCGCCGACCACCCCGCCGCCGAGGGCCACGAGGGTCGTCTTGCGATCCGGCCGGCGGTCCAGCAGTTCGTTCATGAGGCGCGCAAAGGCGCCGAACTCCTTGCTGCTCTCGCCTGCGGGCACGACGACGCGGCCCGCCTGGATGCCGACCCGTTCGAAGGACGCCGCAACCCGGGCGCCGTAAAGGGGCTCGACCGTGTCGTCGCTGATGACGATGACGCGCGGCGCGGCCAGAAGCGGGGCGGCGAACTCCCCGATCCGGTCGATCAGACCCGGCCCGATGACGATATCGTAGCCGCGGCCGGCGAGATCGACACGCACGGTGCGCGAGGAGGCGGCTCCGGACGTCATGCCGGCGCTCCGATCGGCTGCGCGGTGAGATAGCGGCGCAGGGCATCGACCACCTGCTCGGTCGTGACGTCTGCGGGCTGTGCCGTCGAGTCGACCACCAGGTCGGCTTCGGCATAGACGGGATAGCGCTGTGTCATGAGCCGGGCGAGGATATCCCGCGGATCGCCCTCGCGCAGCAGCGGCCGGTGGCTGCGCCGCTTGACGCGGTCGTAGAGCACGTCGAGATCGGCGCGCAGCCAGACGGTGATCGCCTTGCGGCGAAGCAGCTCCCGCGTTTCGGTATCCATGTAGGCGCCGCCGCCTGTCGAGAGAATACGGGGCGGGCCCTCCACCAGCCGGGCGATCACCCGCCGTTCGCCGGCCCGGAACTCGGCTTCGCCGTAGCGCTCGAAGAATTCCGTCACCGTGCAGCCAGCGGCCCGCTCGATCTCCTCGTCGGCGTCGACGAACGGCAAGCCCAGGCGTGCGGCTAGGCGCTTGCCGATGGCGGTCTTGCCCGCACCCATGAGCCCGACGAGGGCCACCGTCCGGGGCGGAAGAAAGGAAGAAGGAGAGGACTCGATCACTTCGCGTATGGATGTCGCGCATCCAGGCTGATGTTTCAAGCTGCCGGCGATTGCCGGCCCGGCGTCGGACGGGTAGTTTCCGCGCCGTGGTCTCCCTCAGGTCCAAGAATCATTTCCGCGTGGCCCCCACCAGGGTGTGGCCGTTGGTCGTCGGCGTCATCGTCGTGGCGCTGATTGGCGGCGGGCTTTTCCTTGCTTTTTTCCAGCCAACTCCGCCTCTGCAACATTTCGAGGTGACCGTGCCCAATGACCGCCTTGCGCGTTAGCCTCGCCGTTGCGGTCGGGTTCGCCGTCGTCGTCGGTGCGGCCGGGACCTTTGCGCAGGCCTCCGGCTTCGACGACAAGCCCACCGGCTTCCTGACCGAGAAGACCGGCGGCATGCCGGCCGACGCCTGGGCGGATACGCGGCTGGGCACCGCCAAGCGGCTGGTTTCGGCGCTCCCGGCGGCGCCTCGCAGCCGGGCGCTGCGCGACTTGCAGTTCTCGGTGATGGTGAGCCTTCTCAAGCCGCCGGTTGCGGATGGCAGCCCGCCGCCGACTCTGTTTGCGCGCAAGGTCGATCGGATGGCGGCGATGGGTGAGGGCGAAAGCCTGAACGAGGTGGTCCGCGACGCCGGTGCCTATGGCGATCCGCCGATCGCCACCATCGTGACCAATGCAATGATGATGGCCGGCGAGGCGGCGGGCGCCTGTGCGGTCGCCGAGAACCATACCCTGACGCCTCAGTCCTTCGCGCAAAGAGCCGAGGCCACCTGCATGCTGGTGCGTGGCGACACGGGCGGCGCCCTGGGGACCCTTGGAGCCTTGCGCGCCATCGATCCGTCCTTCGCGAACCTGGTTCAGGCGGTGGCAGAGGGGAGCAGCAAGGCCGTCGTCCCCGTGGGCACGTTTGACGGGCCGGCGATGCTCTTGTACCGGCTTGGCCGCCTTGTGCCGCCGGCCTCGCTCTTGTCGACGACGCAGCCGCCGATGATCCGTGCGCTAGTCGGGCAGCGCGGCTTGCCGATGGCGACCCGGATCGAGATCGCCGAGCGCGGCGAGGCGCTGGCGATCATCGAGGCGACTCGCCTCGCCGATCTCTATATGGAGGCGCTGCGGGAAGGGGCGTCCCTGCCGCCTGCGATGGCGAAGCGGGCGCAGCTTGTGGCGTCTGCGCGCAACGCCGCCAATCCCACCGAGATCATGAACGCGGTGCGCGCGGTCTACACGGAGGCGAAGGGCAGCCCTCTGTTTCCCACCATCGCGCGGGCCACTGCCTCGACGTTGCTCAACCTGCCGCCGAAACCGGAATATGCCGGCGTCGCGCAGGAAGCGATCCGCGGTTTTCTGTTGTTGGGCGACAAGCGGCTGACGAGGGCCTGGACGCAGCTCGCCCTGCAGGCGGCCTTCAACAACAAGGAAGCGGAGAACGCGCTCGACCGGCAGATGCCGCTGGTCGAGATCGCGGGGATCGACGGCGGCAGGAATCTGGTGCCCGAGGACGTCAATCGCTGGTACGCCGTGGTGCGGCAGGACGATGCGCGGGCCGCGCCGTTGCGTGGCAATCTGCTGCTGGAGCTGTTTCGGGCGGTCGGGTTCGAACTGCCGCCGCGATCGACGGATCTGCCGGAGGCGCCGCCGGCAGGGGTGCGTCTCGTGATGCCGCCGGCCGCGACGCTTCAGGCCCTGCAGGCTGCCGGGACGGCGCATCGGGAGGCGGAGGCGGCGCTGCTCGCGTCCGACGCAATCGGCGAGACGCCCCTGGCCGAACTCCATCCCGCCGCCGTGGGCACGATCGTACGGGCGCTGAGGCAGGCCGGGGAACCGCAGGCGGCGCGCCTGTTCGCGATCGAAACGGCCATCGCATACGGACTCTGAGCCGTGGCGCCGAGAAAGCAGCGTGCGCCGCTCTCTCACGAGGCCGAGGCCTTCATCGAGATGATGTCGGCCGAACGCGGCGCTTCCAGGAATACGCAGGCAGCCTACAGCGCCGATCTCGGCGACCTCGAGGCGTTCCTTGCCCGCCGCAAGCAGAAGGCGGCGGATGCGGATGCCGAGGCGCTCAGGGCCTATCTGAAGTCGCTCGACTATGTCGGCATGACGCCGCGCACCGTGGCGCGTCGTCTTTCGGTGATGCGCCAGTTCTTCCGCTTCATGGTTGCCGAGCACATGCGTGCGGACGATCCGGCGAGCGCCCTTGATTCGCCGCGCCTCGGTCGGCCGCTGCCGAAGGTGCTATCGCGTGCCGAGGTCGATCGCCTCATCGAGGCGACGAAAGACATGGACGGTGCGGATGGCGGGCGCATGGCGACGCTGCTCGAGATCCTGTACGGAACGGGCCTGCGGGTTTCCGAACTCGTGACTCTGCCGCTGGCGGCCGTGGAGCGCGACCCGACGGTACTGGTCGTCCGTGGCAAGGGCGACAAGGAGCGTCTGGTGCCACTTTCCGATCCGGCACGCGCCGCGATCGCGGCCTGGCTGCCGGTGCGAGGCGCTTCTCTGGCGGAGGGCGAGAGTTCACGCCATCTGTTTCCGTCGCGTGGCCGGACAGGCCATCTCACGCGGCAGCGGTTCGCACAGCTCCTGAAGGAAGCGGCGCTCGCGGCCGGCATCGATCCGGCGCGCGTGTCGCCCCACGTGCTGCGGCACGCCTTTGCCAGCCATCTGCTCGAAGGCGGCGCCGATCTGCGCAGCGTGCAGTTGATGCTGGGGCACGCAGATATCGCGACGACCCAGATCTACACGCACGTGCTCGATGAGAAGCTGCGCACTCTTGTGCAGGAGAAGCATCCGCTGGCACGCCGTCGTGCCAGGCGCCCGGTTGACAGGTCCCGGCCACCGGGCGACACCTGATCGCAATGACGACATATCTCGAATTCGAGAAGCCGATTGCGGAGCTTGAAAGCAAGATCGGCGAGCTCAGGCATCTGCCCAATTCCGGCGATGTCGACATTGCCGACGAAGTCATGCGCCTGCAGGACAAGGTGCAGAAGCTGCTGCGTGGGACCTATGCCAAGCTGACGCCATGGCAGCGTGTGCAGGTGGCCCGTCATGCCGAACGTCCGCACGCGCAGCGCTACATCGACCGGCTGATCACCGACTACCTGCCGCTCGCCGGCGATCGCACCTTCGGCGAGGACGCCGCCATCGTCGGCGGCATCGGCCGTCTGCAGGGACGCAGCGTCGTCGTGCTCGGGCAGGAAAAGGGCGACGACACCGAGTCGCGCCTCAAGCACAATTTCGGCATGGCGCGGCCCGAGGGCTATCGAAAGGCGCAGCGGCTGATGCGGCTCGCCGATCGCTTCAGGATTCCCGTGGTGACGCTCGTCGACACGTCCGGCGCCTATCCGGGCATCGATGCCGAGGCGCGCGGCCAGGCCGAGGCGGTGGCAAGCTCGATCGACACCTGCCTCGCCATCGGCGTGCCGCTGGTCAGCGTGGTGATCGGCGAAGGCGGTTCGGGCGGCGCGCTCGCCATCGCTTCCGCCGATCGCGTCTACATGCTGGAGAATTCGGTCTATTCGGTGATCTCGCCGGAAGGGTGCGCCTCGATCCTGTGGCGGTCCAACGCCAATGCGCAGGATGCGGCCGAGGCAATGAAGGTGACGGCGGCCGACCTGAAGCGGCTCGATGTCATCGACGAGGTGATCCCGGAGCCGCTTGGCGGCGCCCATCGCGCTCCCGACGAGGCGATCGATACCGTCGGCAAGATCGTGTCCGATGCGCTGGACGAACTGTCCCAGCTCGATCCCGACACGCTGCGCCGCCGGCGCGAGGAGAAGTTCCTCGCCATGGGCAAGAAGGGGCTGTAGCGGCCGTTCGCCATGGCCGGCCCCTTGCGTCTCAGCGTTCTCGACCAGTCGCCGATCCGCAAGGGCGGAACGGCGGCGCAGGCCGTCGCGGAGACGTTGGAACTGGCCCAGCTCTGCGATCGGCTCGGCTATCACCGCTACTGGCTGGCCGAGCATCACAGCAGCGACGCACTCGCGGGCTCGACGCCGGAAGTGCTGGTCACCCGCGTCGCGGGCCTGACGCAGCACATGCGGATCGGCTCCGGCGGCGTGATGCTGCCGCACTACAGCGCCTACAAGGTCGCCGAGAACTTCCGCATGCTGGAGACACTGTTTCCGGGCCGCATCGATCTCGGCATCGGACGTGCGCCGGGCAGCGACCGGCGCACCATGCAGGTGCTCGCCGACGGCCGGCAGAACTGGAGCAATCCCGACACCTATCCCTATCAGGTGCGCGATCTCATGGCTTGGCTGCACGATGCGCTGCCCGACGGTCATCCGGGCCACGGCGTCGTGGCCCAGCCGACGGGGCCGACGGCGCCCGACGTCTGGCTTCTGGGCTCGAGCGACGAGAGCGCGGCGCTGGCCGCGCATTTCGGCCTGCCCTTCTGCTTCGCGCACTTCATCAATCCGGATGGCGGCGACACCGC
>JAFEFG010000052.1 GCA_018240685.1 Pseudomonadota bacterium
GCTGAGAGTCGTGGTAGACCACCACGTTGATAGGCCGCATGTGCAAGTGCAGTGATGCATTCAGCTTAGCGGTACTAATAGCTCGATCGGCTTGATTTCATTCGTTCCGTGCAGCGGTCGACATCCGCTGCCGGTCTTGATCCGCATTCCTCGGGAATGCAGCACGGACTTCAGATCCTCATCCTTCGCGCTTCGACGACCTGGTGGCTCTAGCGAGAGGTGTCCACCCGATCCCATCCCGAACTCGGCCGTGAAAACTCTCAGCGCCAATGGTACTGTGTCTTAAGACACGGGAGAGTAGGTCGCTGCCAGGTCTTCCAAGCGCGAAGGCATCTTCCGATCAAACGATGTAAAAGCACGCACAAGGATTTGCCGCGGGGTGGAGCAGCCCGGTAGCTCGTCAGGCTCATAACCTGAAGGTCGTAGGTTCAAATCCTGCCCCCGCAACCAAAAAATAGCCCGCTATCTCAACGAGATGGTGGGCTTTTTTGTTGGGAATGAGCCTTAAGGTCTGGAAACGGCGCCAGCTCTCGCTTGGCGTGCGTCACCGCGAGCCACTTCTTGGGTTCGGAGGCAGCAACGTCGAGCGTAGCGTCTGAGCGCTTGCACACTCAAAAGTTCGGATGTCTGGAGCCGTGAGCTCAGTCAGCCATTGTGCCCAAGCGCTTTTTCCAGAAGATCGAGATGCGCGTCCAGAAATCGCTTCGGCTCGATCGGATCGAGGCGGCCGAAGATCGTGTTCCAGACGATGGCCATGACCACCGGGCCAATCAGCGCTTCGGGCGTCGCGCTGAGTGGTGATGGCAGCAATTCGCCGCGCGCGAGACCGCGTTCCATGATTCGGCGGAGAACATCGCGGCCTTTGCCGACCAGAAGCCGGTAGTAAAGCTCGGCGACGGCCGGAAAACGCTGTCCTTCGCTGATGATGATCCGGGCCAGGAGTTCGACTTCCGGGGTAAACAAGGTTTCATAGAGCCGGCCGACCAATAAGCGGAGAAGATCCAAGGTCGATCCCTCGTAGTCCGCCACGATCTCCGGCAGCGCCTCGAAAGCAGAGCCGATACCCGAAGACAGAGCCGCTTCGAAGAGCATCTCCTTGCTGTCGAAATAGCGGTAAATCGTCCCTTTGACGATGCCTGCCCGGGCGGCGACATCCTCAAGCCGGGTTGCGGCAAAGCCGCGTTCGGCGAATTCCGCCAGCCCTGCGACAATGATCTCATGGGGCCGCGCCTCCTTGCGGCGCCGTCGCGGTTTGCCGGTCGGCTCAGATGCAGGCTCCATCAACAATCCATTCCCTTCATCAGCTAGAAGACGGTCATACATACACGCGCAAACTTTCTGCATTGCGCCGCAAAGGTTGTCCGATAACAATTAATGACCGAAAGGTCACTAATTGATTGACCTTCTTCGCATCGGGATAGATAGTGACCGAATAGTCATTATCTATCCCGATGCGAGGAGCATGTCATGTCTGTTCCGGGAACTTACAAGATCACGGTCAAGACGCCGGTCGGACCACAGGAAGCCAAGTTGGTATTCAACGTTGAGGGTGCAGTCCTCTCGGGCTTCATCGAAAACGTCAAAGGACGATCCGATTTCTCCGGCGGCACTGTTGCCGGCGACGAGGTTCGCTTCTCCGCCAGAATCAGTACGCCGATCGGACGTATTCGCGCCGAGATCTCCGGCCGAGTCGACGGCGACCGCTTCACCGCCGCGGCAAAGTTGCCGCTCGGCAAGGCCGAAATCGAAGGCATCCGCATCTAACGCCCCGAAAAAGGACCGCACTCATGTTTATCACCGTGCCGACCTATTCGGTCACCGAACGCGACCGCCGCTGGGGGCTGGCAAACCAGCTCATGGAAGAACATGATCTCGACGCGCTCATCATCTACGGCGACCGCGAAGGAGCTTACCCGGCGTTTTACGCGCCCGATGCTTGGCTCACCAATGAGCGGCCGGGTTCGATTGTCATCCTCCCGAGAGGCGAAGAGCCGATCGTCATCGTCTTCATCTCCACAGCTATCGAGGATCATATTCAAGCCGGCTACACCGGTCACCGGAGCTGGATCAGGCCGGAGAACATGTACGTCGGCAAGATGGGGACCAATGTCGTCGAGATCATCGAAGATCGCGGCCTCGACACCTGCGCTTTCGGCGTCGTGGGGCTCGAACCCTACCCGCCCTATTTTTTCGACGGTGTCATCCCCTACAACACCTGGAAGGCCATCGTCGACGACCTGCCGAATGCCCGCTTCGAGCCGGTCGGCGCCGACTTCTTCAACCGCATCGCCGCCAAGAGCGTGGAGGAGATCGCTGTTCTGAAATGGTCGGCGGAGGTCGGCGAAAAAATGTGCGAGGCGATGCGCGCTGCCGCCCGTCCCGGTGCCGGCGAGCATGAGATCTACGCCGTCGCCCTCGATACCGCCGCGCGCAACATTGGTTACACCGGCCAAATCCTGCTCGGCTCTGGTCCGGAGTTCGTCGGCTGGGGGCCGCCGGCTTGGCTC
Source organism: Pseudomonadota bacterium (assembly GCA_018240685.1). GTDB lineage: Bacteria > Pseudomonadota > Alphaproteobacteria > Reyranellales > Reyranellaceae > Reyranella. The sequence goes on from JAFEFG010000052.1 coordinate 2,508, forward strand.
TATCGGCCGGAGGCGCCGCGTGTCATCCAAGAGGGCGATGTCATTCTTTCCGAGGTGTTCGCGTCCTTCGGTCTGCTGGAAACCCAGCATCAGCCTGCGATCGGCGTCGGCAAGATTCATTCGGACTTCGAGGACGCGGCGGCGCTTGCGCGCGCTTCTTACGAGGCGGGCGTCAAGACCCTCAAGGCCGGTGCGGTGTTCGGCGACGTCGTTGAGGCGATGCGCTCCCCAATACGCGATGCCACCTGTTGGCAGGTGCATCCGCTCATCCACTCACTGACGCCATACACCATGATCGGCGCCGGCGAGCATGTCGTCGACCTGCCGGAAGTCGCCCGCTACGGCAAAGTGCTGCCGCTCCCGACCATGGGCGTCGACCGCGTGCTCGAAGCCGGCATGGTGTTCTCGCTCGAACCCAACTGCGGCATCGGCAGGCGGCTGGTCAATCTCGGCGGCACCGTGATAGTCGGCGAGCACGGCGGCATCGAGCTCAACAGCAACTCAACACGGTTGATGCGCGCGTAAAACTCTGCCGTGCCGCAGGAGCGCCTCCGCGCGGCGCTCCCGCAAAATCCGGCGGCGTTCAGGATTTCCAAGCGGAGAGCCGAGGCGGAAGGCCGGCGAGGCATCCGACACAATCGCAGAATTGGTGGCGATGCGGTGGGCCGATAGGGATTCGAATAGGGGCCGTGAGGGGAGGTTAGGCGCTCTCTCCCCGCCTCGACACTTCCAACGCTCCTGGCGAGCCTGGCCCGGCCGTCGTCGCCCGGGGCACGACTTTCAGACGGCGGCCTTCGGCGCGCCAGTCCCCTTGATCTGGGTCCGGTGCATGAGGCGGCGTTGCGTCGCGTCGAACGGATCGCGCCGATGCATGGTCGTGCGATTGTCCCACAGCACGAGATCGCCCACCCGCCAGTGATGTTCGTAACAGTAGGCGGGCTGCGTGGTGTGGGCCCAAATCTCGTCGAGCAGCCGGTCGGACTCAGGCCGCCCGAGGCCTTCGATTGCCGAGTTCCGTCGTCGTCCCAGATAGAGGCCGGGGGCCTTCGATTCCGGATGGACGATCACAGCGGGGTGCCACGCTCCCGGGGCGGCGTAAGGATCATCCGTCTCCTGGATGCCCTGCCGCAGGTAGCCGCCGCTGTTGTAGGTTCCGTCGTGCTTGATCCGGCGGCCGGCGATGCGGGCGCGCAGATCCGGCGACAGTCCCTGCCAAGCCGCCTGCATGCCGCAGAACCAGGTGTTGCCACCCTGCTCGGGGATCTCGAGGGCATAGAGCATCGAGGCGTCCGGCGGCATGTCGAGGTAGCTCATGTCCGTGTGCCACGCCGCCTCGCCAGCGCCGAGCGCGCCGATCGGCCTGCCCGCGTCGTCGAGGATGTTGGACACGACGTAGACATCCGGATAGCCGGGCGGGCTCTGGCGTCCGTTCTCCTGGTTCGGCGGTGGATCGAGGTCGCCGAACCGTCGGCTGAAGGCGAGCAGGTCGTCGTCGCCGAGCTTCTGGTCGCGGAAGAGGAGGACCGAGTGACGATACCAGGCAGCCTGGATTACCGCGAACTCGGTCTCCGCAAGCCGTGCCAGGTCGACGCCGCCGATTTCGGCGCCGACCCCGGCGGTCAGGGGTGTCACGCTGACGGTCATCTATTCCTCCCGGATGCTGTTTTGTTATTCTAGAGCTTCAATGCCTTCTGCGCTTCATCAAGGGCGACGCCGAAGCGGCGGCACATCTCGCCGATCTGTTCCTTGGTGATGATCAGGGGCGGCGTGAAGGCGATGCGGTCGCCGATCGCGCGGACGATCAGACCGTGCTTCAGCGCGATGTCCTGCACGGTCGTGCCGACCTTGAGCTCGGCCGGCCACGGCGTGCGCATGGCCTTGTCCTGCATCAGCTCGATGCCGGCGAACAGGCCGACGCCGCGCACGTTGCCGACGAGGGGATGGTCCTGGAAGGCCGCGAGGCCGTCCAGCATGGCCGGTCCGACGCTGCGGACATGGTTCACGATGTCGCGTTCCTCGTAGATCTTCAGCGTCTCGAGGGCGACGGCGCAGGCGACCGGATGGGCGCCGTAGGTGAAGCCGTGGCCGAAGGTGCCGTTGGTCGCGCTCAGGCTCTCCAGCGCCTGATAGACCTTGTCGGAGATCATCAGCGCGGAAATGGGCTGGTACGACGCCGACAGGGCCTTGGCGCAGGAGATCATGTCCGGCTCGATGCCGTAGGTCTGCGAACCCCACATGTTGCCGGTGCGGCCGAAGCCCGCGATGACCTCGTCGGCGATCAGCAGCACCTCGTACTTCCGGAGGACGCGCTGGATCTTCTCCCAGTAGGTGCGCGGCGGCGTGATGGCGCCGCCGCCGCCCTGCACCGGCTCGCCGAAGAAGGCACCGACGGTCTCGGGACCCTCGGCGAGGATCAGATCCTCCAGCTTCTGGGCCATGCGGTCGGCGAACTGCTCCTCGGTCTCGCCGTCGGTATGGAAGCGGTAGTAATTCGGGTTCTCGGTGTGCTTGAACATCGGCAGCGGGATGTCGAAGCCCGCGCGCATGTGCGGCTGGCCCGACACGCTCACCGACGCGACCGTGTTGCCGTGATAGCCGCGCTCGCGGCCGATGATCTTCTTCTTCTGCGGCTTGCCGATGGCGTTGTGGTAGTACCACACCATCTTGATGGCGGCGTCGTTGGCCTCCGAGCCGGAGCACTGGAAGAGGACCTTGGCCATCGGCTTGGGCGCGATCGAGATCAGCTTCTCGGCCAGTTCGACGCTGGCGAGATGCCCCTTGTCGAAGAAGGTGTGATAGTAGGGCAGTTCCAGGAGCTGCTTGTAGGCCGCGTCAGCCAGACGCTTCTCGCTGAAGCCCAGCGAGGCGCACCACAGGCCGGCCATGGCCTCGATATATTCCTTGCCCGACTCGTCGTAGACGTGGATGCCATTGCCGCGTGCCATCAGCGTGCCGCCGTGCTCGCGATAGTGCTTCAGTTCCGTCTGCTGGTGCACGACGTACTTGACGTCGCGGGCGTGGGGGGAGTTGAGCTGCATGCCGTCCATGAAAGACCTCTCTTTCGGTTGTCGATTTCTGTCGTCAAAGCCGGTTCGCTGCAATCGGCGGACCAGGGATGCCTAGGGCGTGGCGAAGTGGCAGGCCACCTCGTGCTGCTCGTCTTTCGGTTCCAGCAGGGGAGCCTCGCGGCGGCAGATGGCTTGCGCGGCGGAGCAGCGGCCGGCGAACCGGCAGCCGGAGCGGATTTCCGTGGGGCTGGGCGGATCGCCGATGGCGATCGCGCCGGCCGCCTTGCTCACCCGATCGCGAGCGTGGATCGAGGGGCGCGCGGCGAGCAGGGCCTTGGTGTAGGGATGCAGGGGGCGGGAGAAGAGACGCTTCGCCGGAGCGATCTCGACGAGCCTGCCGAGATACATCACGCCCACCTGGTCGCACATGTAGTGCACGACGCCGAGATCGTGGCTGATGAACACGAAGGTCAGACCCCTCTCGCGTTGCAGCCGTTTGAGCAGGTTCAGGACCTGCGCCTGGATCGCGACGTCGAGTGCCGAGACCGGCTCGTCGCAGACGACCAGTTCCGGGTTCGTCGCCAGGGCACGGGCGATGCCGATGCGCTGGCGCTGACCGCCGGAGAACTGGTGCGGGAAGGCACGTCCCGCCTCGGGTCGCAGACCCACCAGCGCCAGCAGTTCGTCGGTACGCGCCCTGCGCTCCCCGCGGGTGCCGATCTCCTGGATATCGAGCGGCTCGCGGATGATCTCCGCCACGCGGGCGCGCGGATTGAGCGAGGAATAGGGATCCTGCAGCACGATCTGCAGGCGCCGGCGGAAGCGGCGCAGCGCCTCGCCGCCGAGCGCATCGAGGCGCTCGCCGTCGAACAGAATGCGGCCCGAAGCGATCGCGACCAGGCGCATGATCGCCGCCGCCGTCGTGGACTTCCCCGACCCCGACTCGCCGACGATCCCGAACGACGTGCCGCGGGCGACGGAGAAGGACACCTCGTCCACGGCACGCATCACGCGCTTGTGGCCGAACGCGCGGGTGGCGGGCAGTACATATTCGACGGAAAGTCCGTCGACCTGCAGGAGGGGAGCTGTCGGTGGCGTCATCGTGCTACGCCTTCCAGCAGGCGACGCGGTGGCCGGGCGCGCGCTCCATGACCGGTGGCAGTTCCGCCCGGCAGGCCGCGTCGGCGAGGCCGCAGCGGTCGGCGAAGGCGCAGCCCGGGCCGATAGCGGCAAGATCGGGCACCATGCCGGGAATCTCGGTCAACTCGGCGTTGGCGTCGCCGGACTCCATGTCCGGGATGCAGCCGATCAGGCCCTGCGTGTACGGATGGCATGGCGCGCGGATGAGTTCCTCGACGGGCGCATATTCGACCGCCCGGCCGGCATACATCACGACAGCGCGGTCGGCGAGTTCAGCGACCGCGCCCATGTCGTGGGTGATGAGGATCAGTGCCATGCCCAGCCGCCGCTTGAGGTCGCGCAGCAACTCGAACACCTGTGCCTGCACCGTGACGTCGAGTGCGGTGGTCGGTTCGTCGGCGATCAGCAGGCGTGGCTCGCAGGCGACGGCCATGGCGATCATGACGCGCTGGCGCATGCCGCCCGACAGTTCGTGCGGATACTGGCGCAGCCTGTGCGCGGGATCGGAGATATCGACCGCCTTCAGCAGGTCGAGCGCGCGCGCCAGCGCATTGGCAGGCGACAGGCCGCGATGGACGCGCAGCACCTCGGCGATCTGCTCCCCGACGGTGAAAACGGGATTGAGCGCCGTCATCGGGTCCTGGAAGATCATCGATATGCGGTCGCCGCGAATGCGGTTCAGTGTGCGCGCGTCGGCGCGGGCGAGATCCTCGCCGTCGAGCCGGATGCTGCCGGCCGCGACGCGGATGCGGGGCGGCAGAAGCCCCATGATCGCCAGGGCCGTCATGCTCTTGCCGCAGCCCGACTCGCCCACCAGCGCCACCGTCTCGCCGGGCTGCACGGTGAAGGCGAGGTCGCGCAGGATGCGCACCGATCCGGATCGAGCCTGCCGCTCGACCGTCACCCCTTCGACGGCAAGAACGGGCGCCGTCATCGTTCCCTCTGCCGCGGATTGAGGGCGTCGTTCAGGCCGTCGCCGATCAGGCTCACCGCCAGCACCGTTGCGAACAGGACGATGCCGGGGAAGGTCGTGGCCCACCAGGCCTCGAAGATGTAGGGCCGGTTCATGCCCATGATCAGGCCCCAGCTCACGGCGTTGGAGTCGCCCAGGCCGAGGAAGCTCAGGCCTCCCTCGAAGAGGATCGCGGCACCGATCGTCAGCGTGGCGGCGACGATCAGCGGCGGTGCGGCGTTGGGCAGGATCAGGCGCCAGATGATCCGCCTGTTGCGGGCGCCCATGGCGCGGGCGGCCCGCACATAGTCGAGCTCGCGGATGCGCAGGAACTCCGCCCGTGTGAGCCGGGCCGGCGTCGGCCAGCTCACCAGGCCGATGCTCACGGCCACGGTGGCGAGAGAGGGGCGGAAGAGCAGGACGATCGTCATCGCCAGGATGAGCGGCGGCAGGACCTGGAAGAACTCGGTCGTCCGCATCAGCAGCCGGTCGATCCAGCCGCCATAAAAGCCGGCAAGGGCACCGACCGTCACGCCGAGCCCCATGGTGAGCAGTGCCGCGCTCAGCCCGACCGCGAGGCTCGCCCGGCCGCCGCTGATGATGCCGGCGAGCAGGTCTCGTCCCAGGTAGTCGGTCCCCAGCGGGGCGTCCGCATCTCCCGGCGGCAGCAAGGGCGCCGAGACGATGTCGAGCGGATCGACGCCGTAGAGGGTGGGGCCGACGAGCGTCATGGCGACGATGAGGACCAGCAGTGCGAGTCCCAGCAGCGCCGGACGATTGCGCCGGAAGATCGCCCACGCTTCGGCGAGGGGGGATTGGGGGCCTTGAGACCGTACCGTCATTGCGTCCGGATCCTCGGGTCGATCGCCCGATAGAGCAGGTCCGTCGCCATGTTGACGACGATGACGAGAAGCGCCGTGCAGAACAGGATTCCGAGCATGAGCGGCGCGTCGCGGCGCAGGATCGATTCGTAGGCGAGCCGTCCCATGCCGGGCCAGCCGAAGACCGTCTCGACCAGAACGGCGCCGGCCAGCAGGTGGCTGACCTGGACGCCGGCCACGGTGACGATCGGCAGGATCGCGTTGCGTAGCGCGTGCTTGTAGACGACGGTGTGCTCACCCAATCCCTTGGCCCGTGCGGTGCGGATATAGTCGGCACCGAGAGCATCGAGCATGCTCGTGCGCGCGAGCCGGCTGTACTGCGCGAGATACACCGAGGCCAGGGTGACGGCGGGAAGCACGAGGTGGTGCAGCACGTCGATCACGCGCGCGATCGGTCCGCCGGACAGTCTCGGGTCCACCATGCCCTGCGCGGGAAAGAGCGGCAGCCAGGACGCGAAGGCAAGCAGGACCAGGATGCCGGTCCAGAATACGGGTGCCGAATAGCCCACCAGGGAGAGCACGGACACGAGCGAGTTCACGATACCGCCCGGGCGGCGTGCCGCGACGATGCCCAGCATCGCGCCGAGCACGATTGCCAGTACGAGCGCCGTGCCGACGAGCAGCGCCGTGGGGAACAGGCGGTCCAGGATCAGGCCCGCCACGGGAGCGTTGAAATAGGCCGAGGTGCCGAGATCGCCGTGCAGCAACCGCGACAGGTACGCCAGGAACTGCACGTGCAGCGGCTGATCGAGGCCATAGAGGTGCCGCACCTGGTCGAGGATCTCCTTGGTCGCGCCACCGGTGGCGCTGGTGAGCGTTTCCGCGACGTCGCCCGGCGCCAGGTGAAGGACGACGAAGTTGAACAGCACGACCGCGAACAGGAGGCCGCAGGCGGAAACGAGCTGCCCCAGAACCGAACCGCCGCGCATCTCAGCTGCGGTGCGCGGCCGGCCGGTCGGCGCCCGGGGCCCGCGTCATTTCTTCTCCATCTCCAGCATCGGTGCCATCGTGCCGAGCGCCGTCCGCGGGCGCCCGACGACGTCCTTCGACACCACGCCATAGGGAAGCTCGGTCGTCGTGTAGATGTAGGGCAGGTCGTCGGTGATGATCTTCTGGAAGCGCGCATAGAGCGCCTTGCGCTTTTCGAAGTCCGTTTCCCGCGCCGCCTGGTCGAGGATCTCGTCGACCTTCGGGTTACAGTAGCCGCCGGTGTTGGTGTACATGACGCCCTTGATCTGGTTCTTGCACAGGAACAGACGGTGCGTGCCGATGACCGGATCCGGGTAGTTGTAGATCTGGCTCATCGCGATGTCGTAGTCGTAGTTCGACACGCGCTTCGCCCACGTCGCCGTGTCCGGCGAGATCCTCCGGTCGATCTCGATGCCGATCTTCTTGAGCTGCGGCTTCAGGTAGTCCGCGACGCGGCCGAGCCCGTCCGGGGAGAAGGTCGGGGCGTCCAGGGTGGCCTTGAAGCGGATGCCGTCGGCGTCCCGCTTGTAGCCGGCCTCGTCGAGGATCCGGTTGGCCTCCTTCAGGTCGTAGGCATAGTGCGTCAGATCCTTGGTCGCGAACGGGCTGTCGGGCGGCAGCGGACCTTCGAGCTGCTTCGTGACGCCGCCCTGGAACTTCTCGACCAGGAACTTGCGGTCGATCGCATGGGCGATGGCGCGGCGCACACGGATATCGTTGAACGGCGCCTTGCGCAGGTTGAACTCGAGGTAGTCGACGATGCCGAGGCCGGCGAACGTATCGGTGAAGACCTCGAGTTTCGGATTCTTCTTCAGGCGGTCGAAGTCGCCGTAGCCGAAGCTCGTCTGCAGCATCGCATCGGTCTCGCCGTTCTCGAGCGAAAGCCGCGCAGCCTGCATGTCGTCGAAGAAGCGCAGGATGATCCGGTCGGATTTCGGCTTGCCGGGCAGGAAGAAGTCGGGATTCCGCTCCAGCGTGATCGACTGTCCTGCCTTGAACTCCGCGACCTTGAACGGCCCCGAGCCGATCGCCATCGTGTTGGCCGGATTGGTGCGGATCGGGCCGTTGGCGTAGACGTGCTTGGGCAGGATCGGCAGCAGCAGCGTCGTGACCGACGCCAGCAACGCCGGATGCGGCTGCTTGAGGACGAAGACGGCGGTCTGCGGATCGGGCGTCTCGACCCGGTCGACTGGCCCGAACATCGAGCGGCCGAACGGATGGTTCGCGCGCACCGTGTCGACGGAGAAGGCGACGTCCTCCGAGGTGATTGGCGTGCCGTCGTGGAAGCGCGCCCCTGGGCGCAGATGGAAGGTGTAGGTGAGCTTGTCTGGCGATACATCCCAGGACGTGGCGAGGTAGGGCTGCGGGACGAAGTGGTCGTCCAGTTCGACCAGACCAGCGAAGACCTGGGTGCCCGGCGTGCCCGGTGCGGTGCCCGATCCCACGGCATTGTTTACCGTCGGTGTCGTGATCGTTCCCACGACCAGGGTCTTGTCGTCCTTGGCGGACGCCGCACTGATCATGGCGGTGAAGAAAAGCGCTGCAAGAAGTCCACGTATGGCCGGCACCATGCACCCCCTCTGTTCCCAGCTGACCACGATAGGGGTCGCAGTCGGTCTGACGTGCGTTTTTGGGAACGGGATGTGCCTTTCTGGGCCAAAAGTTCAGCGCTTGTCCCGGCTCGGCGGATGACCGAAGGCACGGCGATAGCAGCGCCAGAAGTGGGAGCGGGACCGGAAGCCGGTCGCCAGCGCGACCTCGGTGACCGAGGCCTCGGCATTGGTCAGCATCTGGTGGGCGCGCTCGAGCTGCATCTTGCGGCGGAAGCGCGCCGGGCTTGTCGACAGCTCGGCGGAGAAAATGCGGTGCAACTGCCGTCGCGAAACGCCGACGGCCTGCGCTACAGATGCCATCTTCGAGCGTTTCGGCCCTTCGCCTTCCAGGATCCGGATGGCACGCGCGAGTTTCCATCCCGGCGTAGGCCCGGCCGTGGACGGCGTCTCTCTTTGGGCCGCACCGGCCGGCCGGGGCATTCCATGCATGCAGTGCTCGGAGACGCGCAGTGCGAGCTGGCGGCCGAAACTGATCTCGATCTCCTTGAGCATGAGGTCCACCGCCGCGGATCCGCCGGCACAAGTGCAGCGGCGCTCCGCGGTCTCGAAAAGGCGCTCCGTGACATTGACCTTGGGGAACTCCTCGCGGAAGGTCTGCAGCACTTCCCAGTGAGCCGTTGCCGACAGCCCGTCCAGCAGCCCGGCGCGCGCCAGCAGGAGCGGGGCGGTATCGACGCCGCCGATCGTCGTGCCGGCGCGCGCGAGACGACGCAGGCCCGGCACAAGGGCGCGTTCCAGTCGCTGCGTGGGCTGTGCATCGGCGATGACCAGCAGCGTGCCGATATCCGCGAGTGCACCGAACGAGGTGTCGACCGCCACCTTGACGCCGTTGCGGTCGGGAACGGGTTCGCCGTCGACGGAGGCGAGCAGCCAGCGATAGGGGCGCGTGATGTAGCGGTTGGCGATGCGCAGCGGTTCGATCACCGACGACAGGGCGATCGACGTGAAGTGCGGAACCAGCAGGATGGCGATCGGGTTCGGCAGCAGCTCGGTGGCGGCATGTTTTCGCAAGGCGGGCATCCGGTCGAAGCTCCTGGCCCAATTTGAGACATGGCTGGCTCAAAAGAATACATCGGTTCTGCCCGTCACCGTAAGATGGTCACACGGGCATGACCGCCCGGCGACCGGAGGGCCATGTCGGAGATCACCGTATTCGTCGCCCGCAATATCCGCACGATGGAGCCGTCGCTCCCCGAGGCGACCGCCGTTGCCGTGCGGGACGGCATGATCCTGGAGGTAGGGTCGCTGCAGTCGCTGCGTCCCTGGCTCGACGCCAGCCGGCACACCATCGACCGGACTTTCGAGAAGCATGTGCTGATGCCGGGTTTCATCGATCCGCATCTGCATCCCTCGATGGCGGCCTATCTGCTGCAGTGCGAGTTCATCACCGCCATGGAATGGCAGTTGCCGGACCGCACGGTCGCGCCGGTGCGCACGCGCGAGGGCTATCTCGCCCGGCTGAAGGAGCTGCACGAAGCCGAGCCCGATCCACGCCAGCCGCTCTTCACCTGGGGCTATCATCGCGATTGGCACGGCGAGATCTGGCGCAATGATCTCAATGCCATATCGCGTACCCGGCCGCTGATCATCGTGCACCGCTCGTTCCACGAGACGATCATGAACGACGGCGCGCTGGACTATTTCGAGATCGACCAGCAGAAGCTGCGCGGTGCCCATCAGGTCGATATCGATCGCGGCCATTTCTACGAGGCGGGGAACCGGCACATCCGGGCGGTCCTGTCTGCCTTTCTGCTCTCCAAGCAGCGCCAGGGGCCGGCAATGAAGCGCACCGCCGAGGTGATCCATCTCGGCGGCCATACTACCGTCGGCGACATGGCGTTCGGCATCTTCAATGCGGACAACGAATGGTCCGCATCGGTCCAGGCGTTCGACAATGACGACACGCCGTTCCGCGTCGAATTCGTGCCGCATGTCGCCTTTGCCGGCACCGGGCTCACCATGGAGGCGCTGAAAAAACTGCCGGAGCGCAACACGCACCGGCTGCGCTTCGGCAAGCACGCCAAGCTGTTCACCGACGGCGCCTTCTTTTCGCAGCTCATGCAGCTCGGCGGAGCCGGCTATGTCGATGGCCACGAGGGCGAGTGGCTGATGCCGCCGGAGGTGTTCGAGAACGCCGCGCGCCTGCTCTGGAACGAGGGCTATGTCATCCACGTCCATTGCACCGGCGATCTTGGCGTCGAGCTGGCGCTCGACGTGCTCGAGAAGCTGCAATGGGAACGGCCGCGCGTAAACCATCGCTTCACGATCGAGCATTTCGGCATCTCGACGGCCGCGCAGGCGCGGCGCATCGCCGATCTCGGCGCCATCGTGTCGGCCAATCCGTACTACGTGTACGAACTCAGCGACATCTATGCGCAGCGCGGCATCGGCTACGAACGGGCCGGCCAGATGGTGCGGCTGGGCTCGCTGTCGCGCAACGGCGTGCCGTTCGCCCTCCATTCGGACTTCACTATGGCGCCAGCCCGGCCGCTGCAGAACGCCTGGATCGCGCTCAATCGCATCAACGCCGCGGGTGACGTGCTGTGCCCCGCCGAACGTGCCAGCCTCGACGAGGCGCTGCGCGGCATCACCATCAACGCCGCCTACGTGCTCGGGCGCGAACACGAGATCGGCAGCATCTGCAGCGGCAAGAAGGCCGATTTCACTGTGCTGGAGGCCGATCCCTACGAGACGCCGGCCGCAGCCCTGAAGGACATCCCGATCTGGGGGACCGTGTTCGAGGGTAAGCCGTTCCCGCTGGGGCGGCGATGACGGGACCTGTGGCGTCGCCGGGCGGCATTCCCGTCGCCACCATCGGCGGCTATCTCGGCGCCGGCAAGACGACGCTGCTGAACGCGCTGCTCGCCGCCGACCACGGCCTGCGGATCGGCGTGCTGGTGAACGACTTCGGCGCGATCTCGATCGACGAGGCGCTGATCGAGGCGCGTGACGGCGACATGGTAGCGCTCGCCAACGGCTGCGCCTGCTGCACGGTCGCGGGCGATCTCGCGTCAGCGCTTGACCGGCTGGCCGCCGGCGGCAGGCGATACAACCTGCTGCTGGTCGAGGCGAGCGGCGTTGCCGATCCGGCCCGCATCGCCGCTCTGGCGCGATCGCCCGGGTTGCGGCCCGGCGCCACGATCGTGGTCGCGGATGCCGAGACGATCCGGGAGCGGGCCGGCGACAAGTTCGTCGGCCGGCTGGTCCGGCGCCAGCTCGGCGGCGCCGATGCCGTGGTGCTGAGCAAGGTCGATCTCATCGATGTGGCGCGGATGGACGCCGCCCGCGCCTTCGCGCGCGACCTGGCACCGGATGCGCGGCTGTTCGAGGCGGCGCAGGGCCGGCTCAATTTCGCCGACCTGCTCCAGGTTTCGCGCCATGAGGCGTCGGGACTGATCTGTGCTGCGGTCGATGCCGACCTTGCGGCGACCGACCTGTTCGAAACACATCGCTGGATGGCGCGCCTGCCGCCCGATCTCGACCGCCTTGAAGCGCTCGTCACGGCGCTGCCCGCGGCGGTCGTCCGGGTCAAGGGTGTGATCGGGCTGCCGGACGGCGGCGTGGTCAGCCTGCAACGGGCCGGCGCCAGGGTCGAGGTGAAGCCGCTGCGCAAGGCCGCCCCGGTGGCCGGTGCCGAGATCGTCGTCATCGGCCGGGCCGGCGAGATTGACTGGGCCGATCTCGACTGTCTCCTCGATGCCAGTGTGATCCCCTACGGAACGATACAATGACCCCCTCTCTTCCGCGCCAGGCGCGCGCCATCATCATTGGTGGCGGCGTCATCGGCTGCTCCGTCGCCTACCACCTGACGCGCCTGGGTTGGCAGGATGTGGTGCTGCTCGAACGCAAGCGCCTCACCTCGGGCACCACCTGGCACGCGGCGGGGCTGATCGCCCATCTGCGGGCGACGCTCAACATGACGCTGCTGGCGAAGTATTCGGGCGAGCTCTATGAGAGACTGGAAGCCGAAACCGAGCTCTCCACCGGATTCCGGCGCAATGGCGCGATCACGCTGGCCTTGACGCCGGCCCGCTTCGAAGAGCTGCGGCGGCAGGCATCCATGGCCAAGCCGTTCGGGATCGAGGTCGAGCCGATTTCCGCCAGCGAGGTTCGCCAGCGCTATCCCATGGTGGAGACGCGCGATGTCGTCGGCGCACTATGGATGCCGCAGGACGGCCAGGCCGATCCGTCCAACATCGCCCTGGCGCTGGCCAAGGGCGCCCGCCAGCGCGGCGCCCGCATCTTCGAGAATGTCGCGGTGACCGGCATCACGACCGAGAAGGGCCGCGTCACCGGCGTCGAGACCGAGGCCGGATCGATAGCCGCGGACGTGGTGGTGAACTGTGCCGGCCTGTGGTCGCGTCAGGTCGGTGCGCTGGCGGGTGTGCCCGTGCCGCTGCAGGCGTGCGAGCACTTCTATGTCGTCACCGAGCCCGTGGAGGGGCTGATGCGGCATGCGCCGGTGCTGCGCGTGCCGGACGAATGCGCCTACTTCAAGGAGGACGCCGGCAAGCTGCTGGTCGGTTTCTTCGAGCCGAAGGCCAAGCCGTGGGCTGTGGAGGGGCCGCCGGCGGATTTCGAGTTCGGTACCCTGCCCGACGACTGGGAGCACATCGCGCCGGAACTGGACAAGGCCATCGCGCGCGTGCCGGCGCTGGGCAAGACGGGCATCCGCACCTTCTTCAACGGGCCGGAGAGCTTCACGCCCGACGATCGCTATCTGCTGGGCGAGTCGCCGGCATTGCGCGGCTTCTTCGTCGCCGCGGGCTTCAACTCCGTCGGCATCCAATCGGCCGGCGGCGCCGGCAAGGCGCTGGCCGAGTGGATCGATGCCGGCGAGCCCACGCTCGATCTGACCGATGTCGATGTCCGGCGCATGTTCCCGTTCCAGTCGACCACGACGTATCTCGTGCGCCGGGTCGAGGAGACGTTGGGCCTGCTCTATGCCGATCACTGGCCGCACCGCCAGTATGCGAGCGCGCGCGGCGCACGACGCACGCCGTTCCATCACGCGCTGGTGGCGGCCGGCGGATGCTTCGGCGAGGGTGCAGGCTATGAGCGTCCGCTCTTCTATGCCGCCACCGAGGAGGTGCGCGCGCGACCGCTGACCTTCGGATGGGACCGCCAGCCCTGGTTCGCCGATGTCGCCCGCGAGCATGGCGCCATCCGCAGTTCGGTGGGCGCCATCGACATGTCGCCGTTCGGCAAGATCAAGGTGGTCGGCCGCGATGCGCTCGACGTGCTCCAGCATGTCTGCGCCAACGATGTCGACGTGCCGGTCGGCCGTCTGGTCTACACGCAGTGGCTCAACCGGCGCGGCGGCATCGAGGCCGACCTCACGGTCGCGCGCCTGGCCGAGGACGAGTTCCTGGTCGTCACCGCTGCTGCTGCCGTCGTGCGCGACTTCGCCTGGCTGAAGCGGCACATTCCGGGCGACGCCCATTGCGCCGCCATCGACGTGTCGGTGGCGGAGGCGTGCCTGGCCGTCAGCGGGCCGCGCTCGCGCGAGCTGCTGGCACCGGTCGTGGGCGTCGATCTGTCGAACGCTTCGTTCCCCTTCGGCACGGTGCGCGCGGCCGAGGTCGGCATGGCGCCGGTGCGCCTGCACCGCGTCTCCTTCGTCGGCGAACTCGGCTGGGAGATCTACGTGCCGAGCGACATGGCGCACGAGGTGTTCGGCATCGTCAGCGAGCGTCTCGCCGCCGTCGGTGGCAGCCTGGCCGGTACGCTGGCGATGAATTCCTGTCGCATGGAAAAAGCCTATCGCGATTTCGGCCACGACGTTGCGGGCGACGATCACGTCCTCGAAGCCGGGCTGGGATTTGCGGTCAGGATCGGCAAGAAGGATGGACGCTTCGGTCCGTTCATCGGCCGCGACGCGGTGCTCCGCAAGAAGGAGGAGGGGCTGACGCGCCGCATGCTCCAGTTCCGCGTCGAAGACCCGGAACCGCTGCTCTATCACAATGAGCCGATCCTGCGCGACGGCGCGGTGGCGGGCTACATCACCTCGGGTGCCTACGGCCATGCGCTCGGCGCGGCCATCGGGTTGGGCTATGTCGCCTGCCGGCCGGACGAGACGGTGCAGGACATCCTGGGCTCGGCCTACGAGCTCGAGATCGCAGGCACGCGCTTCGCCGCCCGCGCCAGCCTCACGCCGTTCTACGATCCGCGCTCGGAGCGCCTGCGCTCCTGAGGTGTCGCCTTACGGCGCCGGCCAGGGGACGCGGATCTCCTGCAGCGGCACGTGCTGCTGGGCGGCGTGCATGTCGGTCTCTCCGATCCCGCCCTGCGGGCGCGGCCGAGGGAGGGTGATCTTCACGGCATTGACGAGATCGAAGAAGCCGAAGGTGATGATCGCCTGCGTCGGCACGTTGTAGAGTTCGGAGACGAGCTCGCGCGTGATGACGCCGCTCCTCTTCACCGCCTCGTAGTCTTCCTTCGACTTGAAGATGATATCGAGGGTGATCTCGAACGGGCCGGCATTCTTGCTGCGCACGACCTTGGCGATGTCGCGCAGCGGGGTTGGCACGAAGGTCACGAGATCTCCTCGTAGCGAACGGGGAACAGCGTGGTCGGATCGTCGACCGTCATCAGGTGGTAGACGTTGAACTCGCAGGCCTGGCCGAGCGGGATCTCCAGCGGCGTGAAGGGCGAGGCGATATTGCCGGCGGTGGCGATGCGGCCGGGATAGGGTGAATGCATCAGGCTGGTGCGGACCTTGCCGCAGATCGCGGTGGCAAGCGCCTGCGTGGCCGCCGCGACCTCGACGATGATGCAGAGTTCGTGGGCCGGCGTCTTGACCGGCTCGAGATCGCCCATGACGCCGTTCTTGCCGTAGATGTGCGGGATGATCCGATAGCTGCTCTGCGGCACCTCGCTGAAATATTCGCGTGCGCCCGCAATCACCCGGTCGAGGGTCGAGTCGATCTGGCCGATGAAGATCGGATCGCGGGCGCCGGCGATGAAGATGCTGCGCCAGCCCGCCGTCCTGGCGCCTTCAAGCTTCACCGTGTAGCGCGTACCGGGATCGAAGCGGCTGCCCGAGACGCGCACGCGCCGGTCGGTCACCTGCTCGTAGGTGCAGTTCGACAGGTCGAGCGTGCCGCCGGGGCCGGCGAGCAGGAACGGGTGCGTTTTCTCGTACAGCGTATGGGCGGCGACCGAGGCGGTGGTACAGCGCTCGGCCGGATTGAGCGGCTCGATCTCGAAATGGTCGTGGCGCAGATAGCCGATGACGTTGCGGCCCACGGGCTCGGCACAGAGCGCGCCGCATTCCATGATCTTGCCCATGTGCCAGGCCAGCGCTGGATCGAAGCCGGCGCGGATCGCCATCGCCGCGGTGGGCGCCGGATCGTAGGCGCGTCCGCTCACGACCACGTCGACGTCTTCGGCCGCCAGCGCCTTCAGGAACGGCTCGGCGCCCATCTGCGCGACGATGACGGTGGCGGCCTCGACCTCGCGCGGATCAAGCGGCGGCACCGGGCCCAACGGCTCGACTCGGCCGGCCTGCAGTTCGCGGACGACGTGCTTCTTGTCGATGTCGGCGTAGATCTTCGCCAGCTTGAAGCGCCAGCCGCGCTTGCGCGAGATCTCGGCGATCATGTTGCGGAAGGCGTCGACATGCAGGTTCGTGCCGTCACCGCCGGCGGAGGAGATGAGCAGCGGGATTCCGGCCTCGCGTTGCGCCTCCAGCAGGACCTCGAGGTCCTTCATGTAGGCCTCGCGGCTGCAGGTCATCTCGCCCAGTCCGAGCTTCTGCGGCCCCGAATCCGTCGAGCCGGAATCGATGGTGATGGCATGCGGCTTCTGCGCGAGGCCGAGCCGGAAATGGTCGAGCGGGAACCCGTATCCCAGCATGCCCGATGGGGTCAGGATGCGGATTTCGTCGTTGCTGGCGACCATCGGGCTCCCTCGGTCTCGCGATCCCCTGCGGCGCGGCGACTCGTCGTCAACTCACGGCGTCGTCCGGCGTCTGCTCGGCTGATGCTACGAGCGCCGGGACGACAGCCGAAGCAAAAGCCATCGCGCTTTAGCACCGGTCCAGTCGGGGCGCAATTTGGCCGGCTGTCGAAACGGGGCGAGGCGCCCGCGGCACGCTCGCCGCGGCCTCCGGATCAGGCCGTGTCGCTGGCCTCGTCGAAAAGCGGTGCGATCCCCGACCAGTCGAGCTGGGCGTGATAGGGCATCGCCAGCGCGATCACGCGGCGGGCGCCGACCAGAATGTCCGCTTCGATGTGGCCAACATGCTTGAAGCGCAGGCGCAGGACCGGATGGGGGCCAAGGGCGTCGCTGATCGCCAGCATCTCGAAGCCGATGCCCAGACCGCCGCCCAGGACCTTCGACAGAGCTTCCTTGGCGGCCCAGAGTGTCGCTGCCGCCGCTTCGGGTGCGAGGCCGAGCGCGTGCAGCCTGGACTCTTCCTCGGGCGAGACCTGGCTGCGGATCGTCTCGACATCCTTGGCATCGATGACGGCGAGGTCGATGCCGAGCGGCCAGCCGACGGGAGCGGCGACGGCCACTGCCGCGTCGGCATGATGGGAGATGGAAACGCCGAGATCGGCATTCGGCACCTGCACCAGCGGTCGGCCGAACACCCCGTTGACGATCTCGAACGGCCCGCCCAGCCCGCCGCGCAGTTCGCGCAACGCGGCCTTGGCGGCAAGCCGGCCGCGCAGATAGGCCTGAAGTGCCTTGGCATTCCGGAAGTCGAAGGTGCGTCGGATCTCCTCGGGACCGAGATCGGTCCGTGGGATATCCGAGTCGCCCCGGCAGACGGCCAGGGCAATCGTGCTGCTTTCGCCTTCAGGCAGGACCAGACGCGCCGACACTGCGCGCAGGAAAGGTCCCCCCATCAGATCAGGCCCTCGTTGAGGGCTGTGCCCGCCCGGTTACTGCCATGGTTTCAGACGCCCGAGTCGATCACCGATTGCGCGGTCGCATTGGTGCGTCTGGCGGCGGTTCTTGAAAATTTCGCGACGGGCTCGCTGGCAATTTCAGTTTCGGCCATGAGGCGAGCCTCCGGGGGGAAATGCATTCGCTGCGCAGAATAAGGGAGGCGGATGCTCGTCGCCAGCGGAATTGGCATGGCGAAAGGACGCGACGGTCTTGGGGACGGCGCACGGTCATGCTGCAATCGCGTTGTTCCGGCGTAGATCACCTACCGCAAGGCATGGCAGATTTCGAAGCGGCATCAGAGTGCGAGAAAACAGGCGGCCGACCCCGGTCGGCGACGGAGACGGAGAATGCACCTCTATCGCCGGACACAGACCGACAGCGAGGAGGAACTGGCGCAGGTGATCCCGGGCGCCAGTTTCCAGTGGGTCGCCGATTCCGGTCCGTCGTTCGGCGCGCTGTATCGGCATCTCGTTCTTGACGGGATGATCCTCAGCCATCTCGAAGTGGATCAGGCCAGCACCGTGACCGTGGGCAAGCGTCTGCCCGGCTTCAGCATCTGGCATCTCTTCAGCCCGCTCTGCGCCGCGAACGGCCACGATATCGGCGCCGATGAACTCGCCATGGTGCGGCCCGGCGAAGGCGGCACGATGCGCAGTGTCGGCGCAGCGCATGTGCGATCCTTCGCGTTGGAGCCGTCGCTGTTTGCGGAAGCTCCTGAACTGGATATGCCTTTCGGGCCGTCGATGGCGCCGCGGGCGGGCCGTTGGCGTGCGGGATCCGTCGCGGCGGGAATGCGATTCGCCGCGCAGCACGAGACCGTGATGCAGCAGCTCGACCAGCGACCGGAACTGCTGAAGACGCCGACGACCCGCATTGCGCTGCGCAACGCGATCCTGGAGGCGGTCACGGGTCTCGGCGAGGCCGGCAACTTTCGCGCCGATCGCGCCGCGGTCGGGCGCCACACCAGGATCATGCTGCGGTTCGAGGAGGTGGTGGAGGATGCCAGCGACGAGCCGATGAGCATGGTCGAGATCTGCCGGCGCGCCGGCGCCTCGCGACGCCTGCTCGAAGCGGTCGTGCAGGCGCGCACCGGCAAGCCGCCCTGGGAGTATCTGCGCTGGAGGCGGCTGTGGCGGGCGCGCTCGCTGCTGAGCAGGCCCGATGCGCAGACCACCGTGACCAGCGTGGCCTTCCGCCTGGGCTTTTGGCATCTGGGCCGCTTTGCCGCCGCCTATGCCGCAACCTTCGGCGAGCGGCCGAGCCGCACCCTGGCGCGTGCCGGTGGGGGGCCTCGAGCACGGCGGCCGAATTATGCGCCGAACGGCTAGCGTCCGCGCCGTTCCCAAGGCAGGCCATATCTTCTGGGCTACCCCTCCTGTAAGAATGCCGATACCACCCAAGGGCCCATGAAGTCCCGGAGTCGTTTCCAGATGATACGCTCGCCGATCACGCCCCTCGTCGCCTCGGCCATGCTCGGCGCAGGACTCCTCCTGTCGATGCCGTCCGTCGTTCGGGCGGCCGACCCGCCGCCCGCGGCTGAAGCACCCGCGGCCAAGGCGCCCGCGGATCCGGAGCCGTGGCGGATCGGCGCCTACGTCTATGCGTGGGCGATCAACATTTCCGGCAACATGACCGCACGCGGGCAGACCGTAGACGTGAACGCAAGCTTCATCGACCTCGTGCAGAAGAGCAACTCGCTGCTGGCCTTCATGGGGTATGCCGAGGCCGACAAGGGGCGCTTCGGCATGTATGGCGACCTCGTCTGGACCCAGCTCGGCTTCGCGCGTGGCGTCGCCTCCTACCGCAATCCCTTGCCGGGCCTCTCGCTCACAGTGAACGGCAGCGCCGCGGCCACGACCGACCTGACCATGGCGGAAGTTGGCGGCTTGTACGAGATCCACCGCTGGCCCGGTGGAGACGGGGCCTTCACGGCCGTCGATGGTCTGCTGGGCTTCCGGTACTGGAACAATTCCGTTAGTGCCTCCGTCGATGCGATCGGTACGGCGAGCTACGCGCCGCTCGGCATATCCGCGTCGCGCAGCTTCGGCATCTCGCTCTCGAACTCGATGCAGTGGGTCGATCCGGTGATCGGCGTGCGGCTCAGGCATCAGTTCACGCCGCTGCAAAGCATCCTGGTCCGTGGCGATATCGGCGGCTTCGGGCTGGGCGGCAACCAGTTCACCTGGCAGGCGCTGGGCGTCTACAGCTACGGCTGGAAAGCCGGCAATGTCGATCTCGCGGCGATCATCGGCTATCGCGCGATCGGCACCCGCTACAGCTACGGCAGCGGCACCGACGCGACCGGCCTCGACTTCGTGCTGCACGGCCCGGTCATCGGTTTCGGCGTTCGTTTTTGAGTAACCGCCGCGTCGAAGGCGCGCTGCCGGCCCCTCTGGCGTCAGCCGCTGCCGACGCCTAGCGCCGCGGGTAGACGCGTCCCGCCCGGCTCGGCACCGGAACGGGGGCGGCCTTTCGCATCAGCAGCCCCTGCGCCAGCGCCGCCGCAAGCAGAACCATTCCGCTTGCGAGCGCCGAAGCGGTCGCCGCGCCCGTCCAGTCGTAGGCGGTGCCGGCGGAGTCCAGTGCGTGACTCTCAAGCCGGAACAGCGCGTACAGTCCCTGGACGATCACCGACGTGGCCAGCACCGTCGCGGCAATGGCGATCGCCGGTAGCCTCCTGATCATGGCGTCTGTCCTCCTGGGCGACATCAGCGGTTCACGGCGCTTGCGACCCAGCGCTGGATCGCTGCCGCGTCCATCAGGCCGGATTGCCGGGCGACTTCCCGGCCGTGGCTGAACAGGATCATGGTCGGGATGCCGCGGATGCCGAAGCGGCCCGCCAGTTCCTGCTCCTCGTCGGTGTTGAGCTTGGCGAGCCGGACGGCAGGCTCGAGCGCCGCCGCCGCGCGCTCAAATTGCGGCGCCATTGCGCGGCACGGGCCGCACCATGGCGCCCAGAAATCGACCAGCAGGGGCACGTCGCTCTTCACCGCATGCGGCTCGAAGCTCTGCGCCGACAGCGTCATGGGATGGCCCTCGAACAGCGCGGCACCGCATTTGCCGCATTTCCCCGCCGCACCGGCGGCCAGCTTCTCGCGCGGCGCGCGGTTCAGTGTGTGACAATGCGGGCAGGCTACAAGCAGGGTCTCGGTCATCGCACGCCTCGACAGATCGGCCGCACCCCATCCTCTCGACCCGGATCGGGCCGACAGAATGGGGCGTCGGCGCCTCGAAACAACGAGGTCGACTATGCCGGCCTCACTCCGGCCTGCCTTGAGGCAGGTCAATCCGTCTCGGAGTTCCGCCGCGGCAGGCGTGGGACGGCATCGCCGCCCTTCTCGGACCTGTACCTCTGGCCCCGTTCCTCTCGATCGGCGCGTCTCATCCCTTGATGAAGGCGAGCAGGTCGGGATTGATCGTGTCGGGATGGGTTGTGCACATGCCGTGGGGCAGCCCCTTGTAGACCTTGAGCGTTCCCTTCTTCAGCAGCTTCGCCGACAGCAGCGCCGAATCGGCGATGGGCACGATCTGGTCGTCGTCGCCGTGCATGACCAGCGTCGGAACGTCGATCGCCTGCAGGTCGTCAGTGAAGTCGGTCTCCGAGAAGGCCTTGATGCAATCGTAGTGCGCCTTGGCGCCGCCCGCCATGCCTTGCCGCCACCAGTTGCGCACGGCGCCTTCCGAGACGGCCGCGCCGGGGCGGTTGAAGCCGTAGAACGGGCCGCTCGCGACATCGAGGTAGAACTGCGCGCGGTTGGCGGCGAGCTGCTTGCGGAAGCCGTCGAACACCTCGAGCGGCAGGCCGCCGGGATTCTTCGCGGTCTTCAGCATGATCGGCGGCACCGCGCCAATGAGCACCGCCTTGGCGACGCGGCCCTTGCCGTGGCGCGCGACATAGCGGGCGACCTCGCCGCCGCCGGTGGAGTGGCCGACATGGACGGCGTCGCGCAGGTCGAGATGCGCGGCGAGTTCCGCCACGTCGGCGGCATAGGTGTCCATCTCGTTGCCATCGGCCGTCTGAGAGGAGCGGCCGTGCCCGCGCCGATCGTGCGCGATGACGCGATAGCCCTTGTCGAGGAAGTAGAGCATCTGCGCATCCCAGTCGTCGCTCGACAGCGGCCAGCCGTGATGGAACACGATGGGCTGCCCGGAGCCCCAATCCTTGTAGAAGATCTCGGTGCCGTCCCGGGTCCTGATCGTGCCCATGTCTCGTCCTTTCGCTGGAGAGTTCAGCCGGCCGGTAGACTCTCGGCCGGTCCGCGGTATCGCTACGACCATCTGGGGTGCGGCGTGCGACCCTGCCAGAGGGCGTTGCGGTTACGACATGGAGACGGCTCTTGTCCCTACGAGGAGCAGGGATGAAGGAGGTGTACTCGCGACAGCCGCCAGCCAAGAAACGTTACAAAAAAACCCGCGCCGCAGGCTCCGGCGCCTGCATGTTCGTGGTAGGTGACGACAGGCGAGCGGAGACGGTGGGGAAACGGCGGCCGGCGGCCGACCGGGCTGTGGATGCTCTTGCCCGTGCGTGTTGGCTCCCGGTCGGATCAACCGTGCGTTGTTTCGTCGACCTGAGAGCGGGGCGCGTCGTGCAGGTTCCTGGGATGCGGTCTTTTCTGGCGGGCGGCCTGGCGTTGGGCCTGTGTGCTCTCGCTGCCATGCCGGCCGCGGCGTTCTCCATCGAGACGGACAGCCGTGTGGTCCCCGAAATGGGCGGTCCCTCGGGCACGACCCTGAACCGGCTGCGGCTTACCGGCCCGTTCGAGAAGGGCGATGCCGACAAGCTGCGCGCGGTGCTCGAACCGTTGCGCGCGCGCGGCGGCCGCGGTCCCGACGGCTCCCTGGCCGTGGTCGAACTCAGCAGCGGCGGCGGCGACATCCTGGAAGGCATGAAGGTCGGCTACCTCTTCCGCGAGTTCGACATCGTCACCGTGGTCCGCCGCGGCGACCGTTGCCTCTCTGCCTGTGCGGTCGCGTTCCTCGGCGGCACGGCGCGCCATTCCGCCCTCGAGGCGATTCCCGGCCGCCGCATCGAGATCGGCGGGCAGGTCGGATTTCACAACGTCTTCCTGAATTATCAGGGACTGAAGAACGCGGAGGGGACGAGCCCCGAGGCCGCGGCCCGGCAGGGCTTCGATCTTGCGCTCAGCGCCGCCTCGACCCTCGTGCGCTACGCCACCGACATGGGCGTGGCGCCCGGCTTCGTCGCCCGGCTGCTGGGCAGCCCGACCGAGCATTTCGACTACATCGACTCGATCGATGCCTTTGCCGCGCTCGGCGTCTGCCCCACCGAAGCCTTCATGCCGATGATCTCGCGCGAGCGGCAGGCGGCCAACCTCTGCAACAACGCACTCGGCTGGGGCAAGGCCGATCCGACCCGGGTCGCGCCGCTGACCCTGCGCGAGGCGCGCCTTGCGCTGCTGGGGCAGGTCCAGGCCACGATCGCCTCCTTCGGCGTATCCGACCGGCTGGCCGCGCAACTCGATGCGGCACTCGAGTCGAAGGACGACGGCCTTCTCACCCAGATCTACGACAGCCTGCGTCGCGCCGGCGTGCGCCTGCCGGAACTCTATGGCGGCATGAGCGAGGTGTCGGGCTACAACGCCGGTCCCTACAAGGTCGCCTGCGAGGTGAGCCTGTCGATGAGCGAGCCCGACCGCTACGACCTCGTGATCGTCGGGCCGCTCGGCATCAGCCCGGCGCCACGCCGCGCCCCGCGTGACTGCCGGTGGCTGTTCCGCTTCGGCCCGCACGACGTGATCAACCCGCCGCCGTGACAGGGGCGTCGGCGCGACGTCCCCGGGTGCTGGCGAGCAGGATACCGACCAGCACCGTTGCCAGCCCGAGGACGAGGTTCCAGTGGATCGGCTCGCCGAGAAGCGCGGCGCCGACCAGGGAGGCCGTGACCGGGTTGACGGTGACGGAGATGGCGACCCGCGTCGGCGTGGTGCGCTCGAGCGCATAGGACCACAGGAAGAAGATGATCGCGGCGCCGAAGATGCCGAGATAGGCGATCGCCAGCCACTGCGCGCCGTCGAAGCGCGCTGCGGCGGCGAAGCCGCCGCGCACCCACGAGACGATCGCGAGGCTGAGCGCTCCCGCGCCCATACCCATTGCCGTGAAGGGCAGCGGCCCCGACCGCCGGATGAGCGGCTTCGACCAGACATTGTAAAGCGCCATGCAGAAGGCGGCGCCGACCATCAGGAGATCGCCCCGCCAGGCGCCGGCCGGCGCCGACGCGAGTCCGGTCAGGAGCGCGACCGCCACACCTGCCATGGCGATCAGGACGCCCACCGACTTGCGCCGGGTGAGCGGCTCGACCCTGAGACCCGCGGCGACGGCCATCGTGAGCAGCGGCAGCGTCGACAGGGCCAGCGCCGCGCGGGCGGCGGTCGTGAAGATCAGCGACGCGTTGAACAGGATCGGGAACAGTCCGAAGAACAGGAGGCCGAGCGCCATCACGGCCGGCCAGTCGCTGCGTGGCGGCCAGCGCGCCCGCCGGCCCGCGGCCAGCGGCAGCAGGAACACGAAGCCGATGCCGAACCGGAAGGCACCGATGGCGAGCGGATCGCTGGCGCCGACGACGTAGCGGGTCGCCCCCACCGCGGTCCCACCGAGGCCGCTCGACAGCACGGCCGCCAGTATCCCCCAGATCTCTCCCATCGGTGCGCCCTCCCGGTCTTCGGTGGCGCGCAGGCTATCGGCGGGCTCTATAATTCCGGAATGGAATTCATGTGATAAGTCTTATCAGGAACCGTCATGACCTTGCCTGTCCTCGATCCGGACCTGCTGAAGGCCTTCGTCGCCGTGGCCGACCATCGCTCCTTCACGCGCGCCGCCGCCATGCTCAACCGCACCCAGTCGGCCGTCAGCATGCAGATCAAGCGCCTCGAGGCGCGCGTCGGCGCGGCGCTGTTCCATCGCACCAGGGCGACGGTCGAGCTGAGCGCCGCCGGCGAGAGCCTGCTCGGCTATGCGCGCCAGATCCTCAGCCTCAACGACGAGGCCGTCGGTCGCCTGCGCCGGCATCGGATCGAGGGCGTCGTGCGGCTTGGCGTCATGGACGACTACGGCACGCATGTCGTGCCGCCGCTGCTGTCGGATTTCGTCGCCGGCTATCCGCTCATCCATGTCGAGATGGAGACCGGCCTGACCGCCTCGATGACGGATCGCCTGGGCGAGTCGTTCGACCTCGTGATCGCCATGCATCCCGAAGGCCGCGGCGACGGCGCGTTCCTGCGGCGCGAACAGGCGGTATGGGCGGGCAGCGCCTCCCGCGCGGTCGAGCAGCTCGATCCGCTCCCCGTTGCCCTCTATCCGCAGGGCTGCCTGTTCCGCCGCTGGGCGACGGAGGCGCTCGACGCGGCGCGGCGGCCGTGGCGGCTCGCCTTCGTCAGTCACAGCCTCGCCGCCGTCGAGGCCGTCGCCGCCCAGGGGCTGGCGGTGACGGTGGTGAAGTCCGGGACCTTCCCGCCGCGCCTGCGCCCGCTGTCCGATTGCGACGGCCTTCCCGCCTTGCCGGCCGCCGACATACGCCTGCACCGGGCCGCGGGCCTGTCGCGTGCGGCGGCCTTGCTGGCCGATCATCTGGTCGCGGCCCTGGCCGCGACCCCGGCCGCAACGGGCCATTCCTCCCGGCTGCCCCGCCGGGCCGCCGTCAGCAGGCCCGGCGCGCCGGGCTGATCGGTGCCGCCTGTCGTGCGGATCAGCGGCCGCTGTGGCCGTGCCCGCTGTCTTCCTGCTGCAGATAGGGCGAGTTGCTGAACACGACGCCGAACAGATCCTTCGTCAGATCGCTCATGGCCGCGTCGTCGGGCGCGGCGGAGTCGGTCCGGCCGGTGGCTTCCGCAAGGGCGAGGTCGTTGCGGCAGTAGACGGCGTAGACGTAGATCTGTCCGGGCGTGCCGGGCTTGAAGCGGGTGACGCCGCTGCACACCGCGCTCGACGTCAGGTTGTTGGCCGGGTTGAACACGAGCACCAGACGATAGTCCGGATGCGGCGGCTCGGCGGGCGTGTCGTAGGTGAAGGTGAGATGCGGCTGCGGCTTGTTGGCCTGCAGCACGGGCAGGAGACGCCGCGCTACCTCGCTCGCCGGCAGGCCGGGATAGGGATTGCCCTGCAGCACGACGCGGAACGTCTTGTGGTCCGTCGCGGCGTAGAACTCGCGGTAGTCGTATTGGGCGGCATGGTACGCGTTGCCGATTGTGGCGGCGTGGGCAGCGGCCGGCAGGCCGGCGGCCAGGGCAAGGAGGGCGAGGGTTTTTCCAGGGCTGCGCATCGGGAATCCTCCGGGAGTCTGTGCTTGCGCCAGCCTGCAGGCGGCAGCCTCTGCGTCACGATTCCGGGCGCGAAATGTAAGCCGACTGTAAGCCGTCGATGATCAAGAATGCCTTGTAAATCGGGCTTTTTTGGGATGGATGAGCGCATCTATAAGTAGTCTATGTGGTGTATTCAGCAACCATTTGTCTGATGTTGGTTGCAATGTCCTTCGCCTGACAATACGGCACCGTTCGCCGCGGCCTGTCTTTGCCGACCGCACCATGGCTTACGGGGCGATGCGCGCGCGCACCCGGTCCGGCAAGACGGTTCGTTCCTCCGACGGCACGAGTGGATTCCCTACAGCGGAATTTCATTGCCCGTGCATCTTCGCGCGCCTACCGTCGACAAGCGAGGTCCTGCGCCAGACGGGACCCGACATTGTGGAGGAAATGATGAGGACATCGTCGGACAAGGCGTTTGCGCTTACGCGTCGTCGTCGCTTCATCGCCGGCACCGCCGCACTCTCGGCCGGGCTGGTCGCCGCACCGTTCGTGCGCGGCGCCCATGCCGCGGGCAAGCTGTCGCTGGGATTCTGGGATCACTGGGTACCGGGCGCCAACAAGGCGACGGAGAAGCTGGTGCACGAGTGGGCCGAGAAGGAGAAGGTCGAGGTCCAGATCGACTTCATCACCTCGCAGGGCAACAAGCTGCTGCTCACCGGCGCCGCCGAATCGCAGGCCAAGGCCGGCCACGACATCCTGGCGCTTTCCACCTGGCTGCCGTCGCGCTATGCCAAGCTGCTGGCGCCGGTCGACGACGTGATGGGGCCGCTCATCCAGCAGAACGGCGCCGTCAACGCCACGGTCGAATATCTCGGCAAGATCGGCGGCAAGTGGATCGCGGTGCCGGCGACGGTGGGCAGCCAGATCAAGGGCCCGTGCTCGCGCATCGACTACATGAAGCAGTATGCGGGCCTCGACGTGCAGGCGATGTATCCCGCGGGGTCGCCGCCCAAGGCCGATGCCTGGACCTTCGATGCCTTCCTGAAGGCGGCGGAGGCCTGCCACAAGGGCGGGCATCCGTTCGGCATCGGGCTCGGCACCACCGCCGACAGCGTCGATTCGGCCGGCGCGATCTTCCACGGCTTCGGCGCCATGCTGGTGGACGACAAGGGCACCATCACCGTCAAGAGCGACGCGGTGCGCCAGGCGCTCGACTATTACAAGAAGCTGCTGGCGTTCCTGCCCGCCGACGTGCCGGCCTGGGACGATGCCTCGAACAACAAGTATCTGGTCTCCGGCCAGGGCGCGATGATCATGAACCCGCCCAGCGCCTGGGCGGTGGCCAAGCGCGACGCGCCCAAGGTGGCCGAACAGCTGTGGACGCACGGCTTCGCGCAGGGACCGAAGGGACGCTATGCGCCCTTCACGCCCTACTTCTGGGCGATCTGGAACTTCAGCAAGAACATCCCCGCGGCCAAGAGCCTGCTGACCCATCTGTCGAGCGCTTCGGCGGCGGAGCAGATGGTGGAAGCGTCGGGCGGCTACGACCTGCCGTCGTTCGAGAAGCTGACGCTGTTCAAGGTCTGGGCCGAGGCGGCGCCGCCCAAGGGCACGCTGTTCCACTATCCCAATCCCTACAACCACCAGGTCCTGTCGGTGGCGGGCGCGCCGGCGCCGCATGCCATCGCCGAGCGCATCTACACCCAGGCGACGCAGACGCAGATGGCGGTGCGCCACTTCCGCGGCGAGGCGATGGAGAAGACGCTGGCTTGGGCCGAGAGCGAGCTCGAGGGCTTCATGCGCAACTGACGGCGCGGCGGGCGCCGGGGGAGGGGCGCAGATCGGCGGGCGTCGGCGTCCGGTCAGGCCGCCGACTTCCGCGGCGGGCGCGGCGCGGCGCGTGGGGTGCCCCCGGCGCGGCGGGGCGAAGCGGAGGCCTCCCACGGCAGCTCCGTATCGATGGCCAGGAAGTAGTCGGAGCCGGCGTGCATCACATGCTCGGCGGCCAGAGAGGCCGCGCGCCGCTCGTCTCCCTCGACGATGGCGCGCAGGATGGCGGCGTGCTCGCTCCAGGTGCGCTCCTGGTAGCCGGGGTCGTCGGTCGCGAACAGCATGGCGGTGCGGTCGCGCAGGCGCTTCAGCATGTCGCCCAGCACCGTGTTCTGGCTCGCGGCGGCGAGCTCGGCATGGAACTTCTGGTTCAGCGCGCCGAGCTGGTCGAAGCGGCCGTTGGCGGCCGCCAGCGAGCCCTTGGCCAGCACGGCCTGGATGCGCTTTATGACCTCGCGGTCCTGCCGGCGCGTCGCCAGCCGGGCGTTGTGGCCTTCGAGCAGGGCGCGCAGCTCGATCGTCTCGCGTGCCTCCTGCGCGGACATGGAGGCGACCGAGGCGCCGCGGTTGGCGCTCACCTCGACCAGGCCCTCGGCCGCCAGCATGCGGATCGCCTCGCGCACGGGATTGCGCGACACGCCCAGCTCTTCGGCCAGCCGCTCCTCGACCAGCCGTTCGCCCGGCTTGAGGCGCTGCTCGACGATCAGCCGGCGCAGTTCATCGACGACGCGGCCGTGGAGCGGCGTCGGTTCTGCGGCGGGGGGGCGCTTGCTCTTGGGACGGGTCGCGGTCATGGGCGCGGACCATAGATCGGATCGGTCCCGCCTGTCCGCCGCTTCCCGCCTGTCTTTCCCACAGCGGCGCGACGCAGGGCGGGCATTGCGCTCAGCTTCCGTCGCGTGCGGGTGCCGGGGCCGCCGTGGGCCGCAGCCCGGCAGAGGCCGGCGGCGGATCCCAGGCGACGCTGACATCGCCCTTCAGGAAAGTCTGGCAGGCCATGCGCCAGCCCCGGGCGAACTGCTCTTCGGTGAGGTGCTTGCGTTCCTTGGGCTTGATCGCGTCGGTGTTCTCGATCCCGCGCTCGATGCGGCACTTGCAGGTGCCACAGATGCCGCCGCCGCACTTGAAGGGGATGCCGCCCTGCTCGCGCAGCGACACCCGCAGCAGGTTGGCATTGGCGGGCGCGGTGGCTTCCTTGCCGCTGGTCACGAAGGTGACGCGGACGACGGTGGCGGGCGCCGCCGCACCGGCGGGAGGCTGGTCGCTCACGGTGCCGCCGCCTTGCGCAGCGAGGTCTCCATGCGGCCGAAGGTGACGAGCTGCCGCAACCCGTCGAGCGCGCCCTCGGCGGTCTCGAACTTCTCCAGGAACTTCGACGGCACCTCGTTCACGATCCCGCTCTCCTCCTCGACGACGCGGATGCGCACCGCTGTGTCCACCAGCTCGGCGATCACGAAGCGGGCCTCGTGGCGGCCGTAGAACATGTAGTCGTAGGCCTCGAGCGGGCGCAGGCCGGGGACGAGCTCGGTACGGAACCTGCCGGGCTTGCTGGTCAGGATGACATACATGGGGGCCTCGCTCGCTCAGCCCGGCAAGGGGCCGGCCGCTGTCGTCGCCGGCGCCGTCGCCGGTCTGATCGGGTCCTTGTCCTGGAACAGCTCGATGTCGTGCGTGAGCCAGAGCTGGCAGATCAGGCGATAGCCTTCCTCCAGCCGCGGGCCGAGCTGCTTCTTCTCCTTCCAGTTCGGCTCCGGCAGATGTTCGCCGCCCGACAGCACGCGACAGGCGCAGCGCGCGCACTTCCCCATGCCGCAGCCGTAGCGCAGGGCAGGGTAGGGGAACTGGCGGATGCCGGCCTGGACGACGAGGTTGGCGTTGTCCTTCACCTCGCCTTCATGGACCTGCCCGTCGCGATGCAGGACGACCCTCGGCACCGATCAGGCCGCCTTGCGCTCGAGCGCCTCGATCTGGTCGATCGGGATGTCCTTGGCGACATGGTCCCAGTAGAGCGCCGTGGTGTAGAGCAGCCGCATCTGGGCGCCGACCTCGCAGATCTTCAGGCAGCGCTGCTGCAGCTCGGGCGTGTCGGCATGCTCCAGCACGATCTGGTAGCCGCGCTCGCCGTGGATCTCGTCGGAGACGATGTGCAGGTCGAAGAACTCGACCTCCTCGTCGGTGAACTTGTACTTGTCGCGCAGCGTCGGGGTCTGCTTGCGGTAGATCGACGGCACCTGCGACTCGAGGCCGACCACCAGGCCGGCCACGGCGACGATCGGATCCTCGCGCATGGCGATCGTGTAGCACCAGCTCTGCAGGCCGCGCGTGGTCGCGGTCATGTTGTCGGGATCCTTCACGCGCTCGCGGGTGGTGCCGCAGGCCTCGGCGAAGCGGATCAGCAGATCGGTGTGGCGGTCGCCGCCGATCTCCTCCTCGTACATGTTGTGCAGCAGGAAGTCCTTCGCCTCGGTATAACGCTCCGGCATGCGGGCGTAGACATAGGCGAGGTAGTCCGCGAACGGACCGACATAATGGTAGTGGTTCTCGGCCCAGCGGGCGAGATGGGGCCGGCTCAGCAGGCCGTTGGCCCAGGCGATGCTGAACGGCGCCTTGTTGGCGCTCTGGCTCTTGATCGCGTTCTCGAGGGCGGTGCGGAACGCCGCCTTGTCCATCAGTTGAGACATGCCGGAACTCCCTGTCGTGCGGGTGATGACGGTGATGCGACGCCGTTTGATGTCTGGACTGTATACAATCAAGTCGCCCTGTCAATTGGCGGTGGTCCCAGGATGAAGCGGAAATATCGGATAAATACCGCCGGAACTGGACCGCTTCTTGCTTGCGCTATGGCTGGATCGTATACAAAGCGCTGCCGGCCCGGCGGCGCTTCATGCGTCGGCGGTCCGGCCAATATCGGGGGAGACATCGGTCAATGACATCGCATGTGGTTATAACGGCGGCCCACTGGGCCTACCTGGCGGGCGTCGCCGCCGTCGTGCTGACGATGGTGCTGCGCGCCAACGTCGTCGTGCCGTCCATCGTCGCGACCTTCGTGGTCTCGCTTGCCTGGACGCACAGCCCGGTGAACGGGCTCGCCAGCATCTTCAATGCGAGCTTCGTCGCGGCCAAGGAGCTGTTCAACATCTTCCTGGTGATCGCGTTGATCACCTCGCTGCTGAACGCCCTGAAGGCACTGCGCTCGGATGTGCGCATGGTGCAGCCCTTCCGTGCCGTCATGACCAACGGCCACAGCGCCTTCATCATCCTGGCGGCGATCACCTACGTGATCTCGCTGTTCTTCTGGCCGACGCCGGCGGTGCCGCTGGTCTCGGCGGTCCTGCTGCCGGCCGCCATCGTTGCCGGATTGCCTCCACTTGCCGGCGCGATGGCGATCGCGATCGCCGGCCAGGGCATGGCCCTGTCGTCCGACTACGTCATCGGCGTCGCACCCGGCATCAGCGCCAAGGCGGCGGGCGCCGCGGTCAGCGCGGCCGTGGTCGCCGACCGCGCGCTGGTGCTGTCCCTGATCACCGGCATCATCGCCCTCGTGCTGGCCTATCTCTCCATCCGCAGGACCATCCAGCCCGGCAGCGAGGCGCTGCTCGAACGCTGGCAGCGGCAGGCGGGCGACGGCGAGACGGCGCGGCTGGAAACGGTCGGCACCTTCGACAAGGCCGAGATCGCCCGCGCCACCGGCGCCGAGCCGCTGGCCGGCAAGGCCAACGGCAACGCCGCGGCGCTGGATGCCCGCCATGCGATGTGGTCGAAGGTGTTCGCCATCCTCACGCCGCTGGGCTTTGCCGCCGTGATCGCGGTGATGGTGCTGCCTCGGCTCGGCATCGGCGTCGCCGATCTCAAGGGCGGCGACGCGGCCGCGCTGGTCGGCGGCATGGGCCTGGCGCTGATGATCCTCGCCACCGCGGCCGGCGAAGGCCTGCGCAAGAGCCTCGATGTCTGCGCCGACCACATCACCGACGGCTTCGTCTTCGCCTTCAAGGCGATGGGTGCCGTGCTGCCGATCGCCGGCTTCTTCTTCACCGGCGCCGGCGGCGAAATGGCGGGCGCCGTGCTGAACGTTCCGGCCGCCAATGCGCCGTCGCTGCTGTTCGATCTCGTCAGCGCCGC
>JAFEFG010000053.1 GCA_018240685.1 Pseudomonadota bacterium
ATCTCGTCGAGGCGGCGGCCGCGACGCATCGCCTCCGTGGCCCGATCGTCGGGCATGCCCGGCCCGTCATCCTCGATCGCGAGGTGCAGGCCGGACGTGTCGTGGCGGGCCTGCAGCCTGACGCGGCTCCTGGCCCACTTGCAGGCGTTCTCCATCAGATTGCCCAGGATTTCCTCGAGATCCTCGCGAGGACCGCGGAAGAAGAGATCGGCCGCCACGTCGACCTCGATGGCCAGACCGCGTTCGACGTAGATCTTGCGCAGCGCGGCAGCGGCACTCTCGGCGATCGGCCGGATAGGGTTCTTCACGCCCAGGCTCCGGCCGCTGCCTGCCATGGCGGCGGCGCGGCCGAGATGATGCTCGATCAGCCGGCGCATCACCTGCACCTGATCCATCATGACGGCCCTGTTCGCCGTTCCCTGCAGTTCGGCGCCGAGGACGGCGAGGGAAGTCTTGAGCGCGTGGGCGAGGTCGCCGACATGGGCGCGCGCCCGCTCGATGAGTTCGGCGTCCTTGTCGAGCACGCCGTTCATCGCCTCGACCAGAGGGGCCACTTCCGGAGGGTATCTTCCGGCGAGCCGCGTCGCGTCTCCGTGGCGCACCGCTTCGAGATCCGCGGCCATGACGCGCAGGGGCCGCAGCCCGTAGCGGACCTGGATGACGATGGCCAGGGCCATGCCGAGGCCAAGCAGGCCGAGCGCCGCGACGAGCAGGAGATCGAAGCGACGCACGCCGCTGCCGACCTCGCGCAGATCCGCCGCGACGAGGAGGTGCACCGGGTTGGCGTTGCCCGGATAGTGCAGGTCGCGCTCGACCACGAGCAGCGGTTCCCCGTTGGGACCGTCGGCGCGTCGGGTCTCCATGTCGCTGCCGCCGGCCGTTGTCGCAATGGTGCTGTCCCACAGCGAGCGGGACCGCAGCTGACGTCCGTCGGGACCGGTGATCTGCCAGTACCATCCGGAGAAGATCCGGTCGAAGCGGGCATCGCCCATCGGTCTGACCATCGTGACCGTGCCGCCGGGGGCGACCTCCGTCGAGGCGATCATCGTCTTCAGGATGGCGTCGAGCCGGTAGCTGAACTCCTGCTCGACGGCGGCGCGGAAGGCGTAGGCGAGGATGCCGCCGCCGGCGGCAAGCAGCAGCAGCAGCCAGACGAGCGCGGCAAGGATCAGCCGGCGCGACAGGGACGCCGGCGGCCGTCCGCTCGCGACGGTGGTCATGCCTCGCTCCGCTCGGTCAGCATGTATCCCTGGCCGCGGACGGTCCGGATGAGATTGGCGCCGATCTTCCTGCGGATGCGCCCGAGCAGGACCTCGATCACGTTGGAGTCGCCGTCGAAGTGGCGATCGTAGACGTGCTCCATCAGTTCGGTGCGGCTCACGACCCGTTCGGCATGGTGCATGAGGTAGGAAAGGATGCGGAATTCCTGGGCGGTCAACTGTACCGGATTGCCGTTTGCGCTGACGCGCCCGGTGTGGGTGTCGAGCCGGACCGGGCCGCAGGCGAGTTCAGGCTGGGCATGGCCGGAGGCGCGGCGGATCAGTGCCCGCACGCGATAGACGACTTCCTCGAGCTCGAACGGCTTCACCATGTAGTCGTCGGCGCCGGCATCGAAGCCGGCCATCTTCTCCGACCAGCGGCCGCGTGCGGTGAGGATCAGAACCGGCACGGTCCGTCCCGCCTCGCGCCACCGCCGCAGGACCGTCACGCCGTCGATCTTGGGCAGGCCGAGGTCGAGGACGATGGCATCGTAGGGCTCGGTATCGCCGAGGTGCCAGCCGTCCTCGCCGTCATAGGCGACGTCGACCGCAAAGCTCGCCGCCTCCAGCGCCTTCTGCAGGCGCAGCGCGAGCGCCGGTTCGTCTTCGACGACAAGCACCCTCATCGCCGGCCGTTCCGCTCGCTGGTCGTGAGCAATTCGCCGGTGCGGGCATCGTAGCGGAGCTTCACCACCCGACCGCTGTCGGTCACGATCTTGATCTCGTAGACCGGCGTCTGCTTCTCGTCCTCGAGTTCCGCTTCGACAACCTGGCCGGGATATGTCGCCTGCGCGCGAGCCATGATGTCGCGCAGGGGCAGCATGCGGCCTTCTTCGACGGCGCGCCGCGCGCGGTCGTGATCGCGCTCGTCGCTCGCGAGCGCCGGGCCGCAGGCGGCAAGCCCCGCCAACAGACACGCCATCCAGACTCTCATGCCGGGAACCTATCCGGTGAAACCTGAACCCAGGATGAACGAACGGGTCAGCTTTCGTTCAGGTCTGCTCCGCTAGCCTGTCGGCCGTCAACGTCCAAGGAGGACAAAATGCTGAAGCAGATGCTCGTTCAGGGATTGATTGCGGCGCTCGTCGTCGGCGGGGCGGCGGCTGTCTATGCCCAGGCGCGAGAGAACGGCTACCTGTCCGCGCCGGCGCAGACCCAGACCGGGAATCCCGACAAGGAGAGGTCGGACGGCGACAGGCATGCTCGCGGCGATCGTGACCGCCGCGTACACGATCACGGTACCGAAGCCCGCGCCGCGAGCCCGGGCCGCGACAGCGACGACGACTAGGAGGAGGCCGCAATGGCTGGTGCAACCTCCTCCAGGTGGCCGCTCGCCGTGCTGAAGGCATGGCATGCCGTGCTCGCCGGCGGCTTCCTGGTCGCCTACCTGACGGCGGACGAAGACACCTATGCCATGCACCAGTTCGCGGGCTACCTGGTGCTGGTGGCCATCGTGCTGCGTCTGGCGTTCGGCGTGCTGGCCTCCGGCGAGAGTCCGCTTCGTCTGCCGCGGCCGAGCTGGCGGCGCATGAAGGAATGGGTTGCGACCCGCAAAGGACGCCATCCGCTGTTCGCGTGGTTTGCCGCCTCGCTGCTTGCCGTCGTCGGCCTGGCTGCGCTGCTGGGCGCGCTCGCGGACGGCGCGAGCTGGCTCGAGGACCCGCACGAGGCAGTCGCCGAGGCGTCGTTGTGGGTGATCGGCGCTCACATCGCCTTCGTGACCTACATGTATGCCGGCAGGAAATGGATGGCCCGGATCGGCGCGCGTCTTTCCTCGGCGCCCAGGGAGACCCTGCGATGAAGCGTTCGATCCTGATGGCGGCGATGCTGGCATTGGCGCCCGCGCTCGCCCTGGCCGGCGATCCCCGACGCGACGCGATCCTGTCGGATTACGCAGCCGAAGCGCGCCGCGTCGATCCCGCCTTCGCTGCATTCTCCGCACAACGTGGCGAGACCCTGTTCCGTTCCAGGTGGAGCGGCGGCGACCCGCGCACGCCGTCCTGCACCGCCTGCCATACCGCCGATCCGCGCCAGCCGGGACAAAACGCGAAGACGGGGCGGCCGATCGATCCGGTTGCGGTGTCGGCCAATCCGCGGCGTTTCACCGACAAGGCCACGGTGGAGAAGCACTTCATGCGCGACTGCAAGAGCGTTCTCGGTCGCGAATGCACGCCGGTCGAGAAGGGCGACTACATTGCCTTCATGGCGGGCTACTGAGATGAGGGCCCTGCTCGCAGCCGGCCTCCTGGCGCTCACGGCGACGGCCGCCGCCGCGGATGACGGGCGGGTACGGCCGGTGACGGATCCCGCGGTGCTCAAGGAATGTGGTGCCTGCCACATGGCCTTTCAGTCGGTGTTCCTGCCCGCACGGTCGTGGAGCCGGCTGCTGGACGGTCTGGCGGATCACTTCGGCGAGGACGCGACCTTGCCTGCCGATACCGTCGAGGTCATCCGCACCTACCTGACGGCCAACGCCGGCGATACGGGCGGTCGCGGCGAGGCACGCAAATTCATGCGTTGGGTCGCTCCCGGGGGGACGCCGCTTCGCATCACGGAGAACCCGGCCTTCCTGCGGGAGCATCGCTTTCCCGAATCGGTATGGAAGGATCCCAAGGTCGTGACGAAGTCCAACTGCCTCGCCTGCCACAGGCGCGCGGACCAGGGCGTCTACGAATAACCCGCCCGATAGGCGTGCGGCGGCCGCCCGTGTATCCTGCGGCCGATGACCAGCGTCCGTAAGCCTTCCGCTCCCCGTCCCGAAACGAAGGACGAGCGCGCCGAGCGCCTGGCCGCCGCGTTGCGGGAAAACCTCAAGCGGCGCAAGGCCCAGGCTCGCGCCAAGCAAGAAAGTACGGGACAAAAGCCCGGGGAAGATTGAGCCGGGCGGCCGGCTCCTCTAAAAGCGGGCTGACGAGCACCCCCTCCCGGAAACAAGAAGAATGGCCATCCTTTCCGACCGCTGGATCCGTCGCATGGCTCAGGAGAAGGGCATGATCGAGCCCTTCGTCGATGCGCAGAAGCGCGACGGCATCATCTCCTACGGCTTGTCGTCCTATGGCTACGACGCGCGCGTCGGGACGGAGTTCAAGATCTTCACGAATGTCGATTCGGCGGTGGTGGATCCCAAGAACTTCGCCGAGAACAGCTTCGTCGATCGTTCGACGGATGTGTGCATCATCCCGCCGAATTCCTTCGCGCTGGCGCGTACGGTCGAATATTTCCGCATTCCGCGCGACGTGCTGGTCGTGTGCGTGGGCAAGTCGACCTATGCCCGCTGCGGCATCATCGTGAACGTGACCCCGCTCGAGCCCGAATGGGAAGGGCACGTGACCCTGGAATTCTCGAACACCACGCCGTTGCCGGCCAGGATCTACGCCAACGAAGGCGCCTGCCAGTTCCTGTTCCTGCAGGGCAATGAGCCCTGCGAGGTGTCGTATCGCGACAAGGCGGGCAAATACCAGGGGCAGCGCGGCGTCACGTTGCCCAAGATCTGAGGCCGGGGGCGCGCATGGATCGTATCCGCATCAGAGGCGGCCGGCAGCTCAAGGGCGTCATCCCGGTTTCCGGTTCCAAGAATGCGTCGCTGCCGCTGATGGTGGCCGCGCTGCTCACTGACCGCAAGCTCACGCTGCACAACGTGCCGCGACTCGCCGACATCACGACCATGATCCAGTTGTTGGAGCAGCATGGCGTCGAGATCGATGCGGCGCCGGGCGAGAACGGTCACAGCCGCGGCACGACGCTGACGCTGAAGGCCGGCAAGGTTGCGTCGACCACGGCGCCCTATGACATCGTGCGCAAGATGCGCGCCTCGGTCCTGGTGCTGGGGCCGCTGCTGGCGCGCGAAGGCGTGGCCCGCGTCTCGTTGCCGGGCGGCTGTGCCATCGGCGCGCGGCCGGTGGACCTGCATATCGCCGGCCTGAAGGCGCTGGGGGCGGAGATCGACATCGATGGCGGCTATCTCGTCGCCCGGGCGCCGAAGGGGCTCACAGGTGCCCGATACACCTTCCCGAAGGTTTCGGTGGGCGCGACCGAGAACCTGATGATGGCGGCGGCGCTCGCCAGGGGCACCACGGTGCTGGCCAATGCCGCGCGCGAGCCCGAGATCACCGACCTCGCTCACTGCCTGCAGGCCATGGGCGTGACGATCGAGGGAGTGGGCACGGAGACGCTCACCATCGAAGGCCGGGAGAGGCTCGACGAGGCGATGCATAGCGTCATTCCCGACCGCATCGAGATCGGTACCTACGCCATGGCCGTCGCGATGACGGCCGGCGACGTGGAGCTGGTCGGCGGCCGGCTGGACCTGCTGGAGGCGGCGGTGCAGACGCTGCGTTCGGCGGGTGTCGCCCTGGAGCCGACCGCGAAGGGATTCCGGGTCCATCGGACCAACGGCGCGCTGCGCGGCGTCGACGTCATGACGGAACCCTATCCGGGATTCCCGACCGACCTGCAGGCGCAGATGATGGCGCTGATGACGCGCGCCGAAGGGGCCTCGATGATTACGGAGACCATCTTCGAGAGCCGGTTCATGCACGTGCCCGAACTGGCGCGCATGGGCGCCAACGTCACCATTCACCACGAATCGGCCCTGGTGCGCGGCGTGCCGAAGCTGCGCGGCGCCGAGGTCATGGCGACCGACCTGCGGGCCTCCGTCTCGCTCGCCATCGCGGGACTCGCCGCCGAGGGCGAGACCACACTGCACCGCGTCTATCATCTCGACCGCGGCTACGAGCGGCTCGAGGAGAAGCTTGCCGCCTGCGGGGCGGAGATCGAACGCCTGAAGGGCTAGGAGCGCCTCACAGCCGCCGAGACCGGCCCCGGCGTCCGGTGACGGGCAGGCCGGCTTGTCAGGTATGGGCCGTTCGTGTACCAATCGGTACAAATAGAACCGATCGGTACAGAAGGAGCCTGCCCATGTCCGGCCGTCCACCGCTGCCGCCCTTCACCCCCGAAACCGCCGCGCAGAAGGCGCGGATGGCCGAAGACGCCTGGAACAGCCGCGATCCCGATCGGGTGGCGCTGGCCTATACGGAGGACAGCCGTTGGCGCAATCGCGCCGAGTTCGTCACCGGCCGCCGCGAGATCGTGGCCTTCCTGCAGCGCAAGTGGGCGCGCGAGCTCGACTACAGGCTGATCAAGGAGGTCTGGACTCACGGCGGCAACCGGATCGCCGTGCGCTTCGCCTACGAGTGGCACGACGATTCCGGCCAGTGGTTCCGGTCCTACGGCAACGAGAACTGGGAGTTCGATGCCGAGGGGCTGATGTGCCGGCGCTTCGCCAGCATCAACGACCTGCCCATCCGCGAGGCCGATCGCAAGTATCGCTGGCCGCTCGGCCGTCGGCCGGACGAGCATCCCGGCCTGAGCGCGCTTGGATTGTAGACGCCATGCCGAGGATCATCGCCGAGCGCGCCGATACGCTGCCCGCCATCGCCGAGGTCTTTCGCGAATACGGCTACGAGGGCGCGAGCCTCGCGCTGATCGGCAAGGCGACCGGCCTTGGCAAGGGAAGCCTGTATCACTTCTTTCCCGGCGGGAAGGAGGAAATGGCTTCCGCGGTGCTGGCCGAAATCGATGGCTGGTTCGAGACGCACATGTTCGGGCCGTTGCGCGATTCCCGGGAACCGGAGCGGGCCATCGAGACGATGTTCGATTCGGTCGAGAGCTACTTCCGGTCGGGGCGACGGGTCTGCCTCGTCGGCGTCATCGCGCTGGGCGATGCGCGCGAGCGCTTCGCCCAGCCGGTGAGCGGCTATTTCAAGCGGTGGGTCGATGCCCTCGCCGATGCCCTGGTCCGGTCGGGACGGGACCGTCTGCCGGCGAGGGCGCTGGCCGAGGAGGTGGTGGCGGGCATCCAGGGCGCCATCGTGCTCGCGCGCGCGCTCGACGATCCCGGGGCCTTCGGCAGGACCGTGACGGCGCTGCGCGTCAAGACGCGGCCGGAACCGAAGGTCAGCCGAGCAGCGTCGCGAACCCGCGACCGCTCACATACACGCCGGCAAGGATGACGAACCAGGCGAAGACCTTGGTCAGCAGGCCGCGGCGCTGGGCAAGCACGCTGTTGAGGCGCGTGCCGGCGATGGCGCCCGCTGCGCCGCCGGCGATCAGCAGGAGCGCAACCGGCCAATCCACGAGGCCGGACCAGGCATAGCTGGTCGCGGAGGCGAGCCCGAAGGCGAGCACGGCGATCAGCGATGCACTTGTCGCCTCCTTGAGTTCCATGTCGGCCGCCAGCATCAGCCCTGGCACGATCAGGAAGCCGCCGCCGATGCCGAAGAAGCCGGAGAGCAGGCCCACGGCGGCGCCCAGCACGGTGAGGCGCGGCAGCAGCCGCGACGCGCTTTCACGCGACAGCCACAGCGATGCGCGCTCGCCCGCCGCCTTGGGGCGCAGCATCAGACCGCCCACCAGCATCATCAGCACGCCGAACAGGGCGAGAAGCTTCTGCCCGTCGACCGCCTTGCCCGCCGCCGCACCGACGAAGGCGCCCGCGACGCCCGCTATGCTGAAGACGATGGCGCAGGGCCATCTCAGCCTGGAGCGTCGCGCATGGAGGGCGAGGCCCGCGGCGGCATTGACGGCGACGGCGAACGCCGCCGTGCCGATCGCCATGTGAGGCGACGCCATGCCGACGGCATAGACCAGCAGCGGGACGGCGAGGATCGAGCCTCCGCCGCCGATCACGCCCAGCACCAGGCCGATCAGACCGCCGGAGCCCACTGCCAGTCCGGCGGGAAGAGCGCTCAGCATCGAAGGTTCCTCGCGAACGTGGACCGCTTGGCCGCCGGGTCAGCGACCGCCCGGTGCGACCGGCAGGCCGGCGCGCTTCCAGGCATCGATTCCGCCGGCCAGCAGATAGGCCTGGCAGCCCGCGGCCGCGCCCAGACGAGCGGCGTTCATCGACGTGCGTGCGCCCGAGCGGCAATGGAATATGACGACCTTGGCGCCCGGTGCAATCGGCGTCAGCCGGGACAGGGGATGGTGGAGTGCGCCGGGAACGCATTCGCGGGCGTATTCGTCCGCCTCGCGGATGTCCACGAGCAGGGCGCCCTGGTCGATGAGCTTCTTGGCGGTGAGGGGATCGATGGACGGGAGGCTCATGATCTTGCCTTTCGTATTCAACTGGGTCGAGCTTTCGCTTGGCCTTTTATATTAGACATTGCTTAATTAATAATTGCTAATATATCAGTCAAGTCCAACGGGAGGATGTTGTCATGGCCGCCACGATCGATGCCTTCTTCGACGAAGCCACCTTCACCATCACCTACCTGGTGAGCGATCCGGTCCAGCGCCGCGCGGCGGTCATCGACCCGGTCCTCGACTACGATCATCGCTCCGGCAAGGTCTCGACCGCATCGGCCGATCGCGTCCTGGCCAAGGCGGCCGAACGCGGCGTGCGGATCGACTGGGTGCTGGAGACGCATGCCCATGCCGATCATCTGACGGCTTCGGCGCATATCAAGGCCAAAACCGGTGCCAACGTGGCGATCGGCGAGCACATCGTCGAAGTGCAGAAGATCTTCAAGCCCGTTTTCGACGCCAAGGACGTGAGCGCGACCGGACGCGAGTTCGACCGGCTGCTGAAGGACGGCGAGCGCTTCGCGCTGGGCGGCCTCGAGGTCGAGGTGATGCACCTGCCCGGCCATACGCCGGCGGATGTCGCCTATCGCATCGGCGATGCCGTCTTCGTGGGCGATACGATCTTCATGCCCGACTACGGGACGGCGCGCGCCGATTTCCCCGGCGGCAATGCCGCGACACTCTATCGCTCCATCCGGCGTCTGCTGGCGCTGCCGCCCGAAACCCGGCTCTTCATGTGCCACGACTACAAGGCGCCCGGCCGTGACACCTACGCCTGGGAGACCACCGTGGGCGAGGAGCGCGCGAAGAACGTCCATGTTCATGACGGGATCGACGAGCAGACTTTCGTCACCCGCAGGCGTCAGCGCGACGCAACGCTTGCCGCACCGGTGCTGCTGCTGCCGTCCATCCAGGTCAATATCCGCGCCGGCCACCTGCCGCCGCCCGATCCGAACGGCACGATCTATCTGCGCATCCCGGTGAAAGTCGCGGCCTGACGCGCGGCGCCGGGGCATCCTGCAACATTGTTGCTCCGACGCAGGTGCTTGATCGGGCGGACTTTCTCCCTGTATCCATCCTGCGAATGGAAAAGCTCAAGCTTTCGGCCCTGGACGCCGACGATCTGGGAGTGATTTCCGCGGCAGTCCAGGATTCGCTGGTGGCCGTGCGCGATTGCGCCTTCTTTGCCGGAGAGAAGCGCTTCGTTCTCCTCCTGAACCGGTTCTGCTGGGAGGCCGATCCCGGCGTCGAGGCGGCCTACTGGCGCATCCATTCCGCCCTTGTTTTCAACGAGGTAAAGGCCGTCCACCACCACAGGATTCCGCTCGCGGAGCCCGACCGGATCCTGGAATTGCTGGCCGTGGGGCAGGAAAAGGACGGTTCCGTGACACTGCGCTTCGCCGCCGGGCGCGCCATACGGCTGGAAATCGGCCGCCTCGCGTGCCATTTGGGGGATGTCGGGGAGCCGTGGGCCACCCCGTGGAAGCCCGCCCATCCGGTCGAATAGGCCTCTGGCCCCGACCGCGGGGCGGGCATTCGTTACTGGAGCATGGTCGTGTCGAGCGAAGCGAACGAGAAGCTGATCCTGGCGGTGCCGAAAGGGCGCATCCTCAACGAGGCGGCGCCGCTGCTGGCGGCCGCCAACATCGAGCCGGAGAAGGCCTTTGCCGATCCCGGCTCCCGCCTGTTGCGCTTCACCACCAACCATCCGGATCTCGACATCATCCGCGTGCGCTCCTTCGACGTGGCGACCTTCGTCGCCTTCGGTGCGGCTCATCTCGGCATCGCCGGCTACGACGTGTTGATGGAGTTCGACTATCCCGAGATCTATGCGCCCATCGATCTCGGCATCGGCAAGTGCCGGCTTGCGGTGGCCGAGCCCACGGAGATGGCGGGCAACGACGATCCCAAGCGCTGGAGCCATGTGCGCATCGCCACCAAGTATCCCGAGGTGACACGCCGCCATTTCGCCGCGCGCGGTGTCCAGGCCGAGTGCGTGAAGCTCTCCGGCGCCATGGAGCTGGCGCCGTCGCTGGGCCTCAGCCATCGCATCGTCGATCTGGTCGACAGCGGCCGTACGCTGCGCGAGAACGGCCTGGTCGAGATCGAGCACATCGCCGACATCAGCTCGCGCTTCATCGTGAACCGGGCGGCGCTGAAGACGCAGCCCGACCGGGTCGGCTACTGGGTCGATCGCTTCCGCGAGGTGAGTCGTGCCGCCTGACGCCGTGCGGCCCGGGGTCGGGCCGCTTCGCCTGGATGCGTCGTCGGCCGGCTTCGAGAAGGACTTCTCGGCCTTCCTCGGGCGCAACCGCGATACCGACGAGAATGTCGACCGCATCGTCGCCGACATCATCGCCGACGTGCGCAAGCGCGGCGATGCGGCGCTGGTCGAATATACGCGCCGGCTCGACAGGCTCGACACCGACGCCAGCGGCCTGCGGATCTCCGATGCGGAGCGCCGTGCCGCCGCCGCCAAGGTGTCGCCTGAGCAGCGCCGGGCGCTCGAGTTCGCCGCCCGCCGGATCGAGACCTTCCATCGGTCGCTGCTGCCGAAGGATGTCGAGTTCACCGACGCGACCGGCACCCGTCTCGGCGCGCGCTATCGTCCGCTCGACTCGGTCGGCGTCTACGTTCCCGGCGGCACGGCCGCCTATCCGTCGTCGGTGCTGATGAACATCGTGCCGGCCAAGGTGGCGGGCGTGAAGCGCATCGTGATGGTCGTGCCGACGCCGGGTGGGACGTTGAATCCGCTCGTGATGCTGGCGGCCGAGATCGCCGGTGCCGACGAGATCTGGCGCATCGGCGGTGCGCAGGCGGTGGCGGCCCTCGCCTACGGTACCGAATCGATCGTGCCGGTGGACAAGATCACCGGCCCCGGCAATGCGTATGTCGCCGCCGCCAAGCGGCGTGTGTTCGGCCAGGTCGGCATCGACCTCATCGCCGGCCCGTCGGAGATCCTGGTGGTCGCCGACCGCCAGAACGATCCCGCCTGGATCGCGGCCGACCTGCTGTCCCAGGCGGAGCACGACGCCTCGTCGCAATCGGTCCTGATCGCCGACGACAGCGATTTCGCCGCCGCGGTTGCCGGCGCCGTCGAGACGACCCTGAAGACCCTTCCGCGCGGCGAGATCGCCGGGGCGAGCTGGCGCGACAACGGCGCGATCATCCTCGTGCCCGAACTCGCCGCCGCGGCGCCGATCGTCGACCGCATCGCCGCCGAGCATGTCGAGCTCGCGATGGAGGCCGCTGCCGCCGAGGCGCTCAGCGAGAAGATCCGTCATGCCGGTGCGATCTTCCTC
The DNA here is from genome assembly GCA_018240685.1 of Pseudomonadota bacterium. Taxonomy (GTDB): domain Bacteria; phylum Pseudomonadota; class Alphaproteobacteria; order Reyranellales; family Reyranellaceae; genus Reyranella. Next base: position 11,645 of record JAFEFG010000053.1, read on the forward strand.
GGCCGCCATACGCCGGAGGCGATCGGCGACTATGTCGCCGGTACCAACCACGTCCTGCCGACCTCGCGAGCGGCACGCTTCTCGGGCGGGCTCGGCGTCGCCGACTTCCTGAAGCGAACCTCCATCGTGTCCTGTACGCCGGATGCGTTGGCCGAGCTCGGTCCGGCCGCGCTGGCCCTTGCCGAAGCCGAAGGGCTCGGCGCGCACGGCCGGTCGGTGGCGATCAGGCTCAACCGCCGAAGCTGAAGCCATGTCGGAGTCGGGCTCAGACGCACGGCGCATCATCGACGTCGCCCTCGACGAGCAGTCGGTGGCACGGCGCTCGCCCGAGGTGGAGCACGAGCGTGCCGTGGCGCTGTTCGACCTCCTCGAGGAGAACAATTTTTCCCTGGTGGGAGGCGAGGCCGGTCCCTACAAGCTGCGCATCGGCATCTTCGAGCAGCGGCTGGTCTTCAGCGTGCACGCGGCCGACGACCGCAAGCTGCGCGACATCATCCTGTCGCTGACGCCGTTCCGGAAGATCGTGAAGGACTACTTCCTCGTCTGCGGCAGCTACTACGCCGCGATCAAGAAGCTCGGCACGGCGCAGATCGAGGCGCTCGACATGGGCCGGCGCGGCCTGCACAACGAGGGCTCCGAACTCCTGCGCGAACGTCTGGCCGGCAAGATCGAGCTCGATCTCGACACGGCGCGCCGCCTGTTCACCCTCATCTGCGCACTGCACATCAAGGACTGACATGGTGCGCAGCGGACTCCCCGGCAGCCTGCTGTTCGCATGCACCCACAATTCGATCCGCTCCCCGATGGCGGAGCTGCTGGCGCGGCGCCTGTACGGCCGCGCGGCCTACATCGATTCGGTGGGGGTTCATGCGAGCGAGCTGGACGGCTTCGCCGTCGCGGTCCTCGACGAGCTCGGCATCGACAGCCGCCGCCATCAGGCCAAGACCTTCGAGGACGTGGAGCCGAGTTCCTTCGACGTCATCGTCAGCCTGTCGCCCGAGGCCCATCACTGCGCGCTCGAGTTCACGCGCAGCTCGGCGACCGATGTCGAATATTGGCCGATCCCCGATCCGAGCGCCGTCGAGGGATCGCGCGAGGCCCGGCTCGATGCCTATCGGCGCGTGCGCGACCTGATCCTCGACCGGCTGAAGATCCGCTTCGGCGCCCCCAGCGGCCCGACCCTCTGAACGTCGTCTGCAGCCCTCAGGCCGGGCGGCGCACCTCAGCGCCGACGGTGCGCCCCGGGAGCAGTCCGCAATCGATGACGAGCCAGAGCTGGCCGACGACGGGCAGCAGCAGGAGCAGGGACCAGAACCCCGTCTTGCCCCGATCGTGGCATCGCTTGATGGTGATCGCCGCCTGCAGCCAGATGATCGGCAAGGCGAGGATGAGCGCCACGCCTGACCCCATGAAGACGCTGCCCGGCAGCCAGGTCGCCAGCAGTCGGTCGGCGTAGGTCACATAGACCCAGACGAGTGCAGCCACCACGGCCTGCCCCACCCAGAACAGGCCGCGTCCGATCCGGCCTTCGAAGCCGAACAGCAACTCCCAGACGCTCACATGCCTCCCTGCGGCGGTCTTCGCTTCGTTATGGCCGGAGCGTGCCCCAAGGCGGCATCGCGGTCGAGAGTGTGCGCGGTCGCGCTATTTGTCGCCCGGCGGCGTGTAGCCCGGCGGGGCGGAGAGGGGTGGACTATTCGGCGGCGGCGGCGGCGACGAACTGGCCGAACCGTTCGGCGAGGGGTTGGGCCATCCGGACGGATTGCTGGTGTCGCCGGGAGTGCCGAATGCAGGGCTTGTCCCGGTCGTCGTCGGATTGGCCCCGAGATAGTGGAAGCCCTGATCGCCGCCGAAGCCGAACCAGATCGTGTCGATGAAGACCGCCGCCGGTCCGTCGACGCCGCCGAGATCGCCTTCGAGCACCTTGACGTCAAAGGTCAGGCGGTCGCCGTCGAGCTTCGGCGCCTGAAGGACCACGACCGCGTCGGCAAGCTTGGTGCCGTCCTTGGTGAACGCCGAGACGGTGGCGTTCGGCGGATCCTTGGCAAAGGTCTTGTTGCTGGCCCACAGCTTCACCAGATCGGCCGTGTGCACGTAGCCGGCCCGCCGGATGGGCCGGTCCGCGAAGACGATGGCCGATGCCGACACGCCGTCCAGCGACAACTTGCCGTTGGCCAGGTCCGCCTTGCGGGCATTCAGCACCATCAGCGACCGCGCCTTGCTTTGTGCAGGCTGCGTGTCGCCTGCCTTGGGCGAGGCGGCTTTCTGGGGCGCGCCGGCGGGCGTTTGGGCAACGGCCGGAACGGCCAGAACCGGCGGCAGGAAGGCGAGGGCGGCCCAGAGGGCCAAGGATCGACGGATCAAGGTCATTTCCCCTTTCGGAAAATGCATAGCGGCAGCCGGGCCGCAGTGGAAGGGTAGACATTGACTAAGTCACTGGTACAGCCCATTTTCCGCCCGCTTCTGTTCTCATTCCCACCCCAAACCGGAGGCCGGATGGCCAAGGAAGACCTGATCGAATTCAATGGAGTCGTGGAGGAGTTGCTGCCCAACGCGATGTTCCGCGTGAAGCTCGACAACGATCACACGATCCTCGCCCACACCTCGGGCAAGATGCGCAAGAACCGCATCCGCGTCCTGGCAGGCGACCGCGTCACCGTGGAGATGACGCCCTACGACCTGACCAAGGGCCGCATCACCTTCCGCTTCAAGTAGGCTCCGCTGGCTCTGTCGCTGGTCCTGGCCTCCGCTTCGCCGCGCCGCCTGGATCTCCTGCGGCAGATCGGGCTGGACCCCGCCGAAATCGATCCGGCGGACATCGACGAAACGCCTCTTCCGGACGAGTTGCCGCGCGCCTATGCCTTGCGCATGGCCCGGGCGAAGCTTGAGGCCGTCGCCGCCCGCCACCGCGACGCGATGGTGCTCGCCGCCGACAGCGTGGTTGCCGTCGGGCGGCGCATCCTGCCCAAGGCGGAGAGCGAGGCCCAGGCGCGGCAGTGCCTTTCCCTTCTGTCCGGCCGCCGGCACAGGGTGCTGGGTGGCCTCGCCGTCGCGTCCCCCGCGGGCACGCGCCTTCGGCTGGTGGAGACGGCCGTCCGCTTCAAGCGGCTCGAAGAAAGCGAGATCGAGGCCTACATCCGAAGCGGCGAATGGGAAGGCAAGGCCGGGGGCTATGCGATCCAGGGCCGCGCCGCCGCGTTCGTGGCCTTTCTTTCCGGTTCCTACAGCAATGTCGTCGGCCTGCCGCTTTTCGAGACCGCAGCTCTCGTGCATGCGTTGACCCGGCCATGATCCGCCCATGATCCGTATCGATCGCCTGATCTGCCAGGTGTTGCCCCAGGCCTTCATCCTGGCGCTGGTCGCCGAAGGCCGTCTGGTCGAACTGCGCATCGCCCGCCGGGACAAGCCGTCCCTGGCCGACGGCATCTTCCTCGGCCGGCTTGAACGGGTGATGCCCGATCTCAACGCGGCCTTCGTCGACATCGGCACGGGGCGGTCGGGATTCCTGCGTGCCGAAGACCGTGCCGGCATTGACGGCTGGCCGCCGCTCGGTGCGCCGGTGCTGGTCCAGGTGCGCAACGAGGGCGACACGCTGCTGGCCCACTCGTCCGACGAAGGCAAGGGGCCGCGCCTCACGATGGATATCGCAATATCCGGCCGCTACGTCGTCTACCATCCGCTGGGATCGGGGGTCGCCTTCTCGCGCCGCATCGAGGGCGAGGCCGAGCGCGAGCGGCTGGCCGGTCACGTGCGTCACCTGCTGGAGGGCGGCGTGGTGCTGCGGTCGGCGGCCGCCGGCATATCCGCAGGTCTCCTGCGCCCCGATGCCTCGGAGGTCCTCGAACGCTGGGAGACGATCCGCCGCCACGCGCTCGACTGCCAGCCGCCGGCCGATCTGACGGCGCGCCTGCCGGGTGAACGCGATCCGATCGCGCGCACGCTGCGCGACTACGGCGCCACGCTGGAGGAGGTGATCCTCGACGATCGTGCGCTCGCGCGCCGGCTGCAGGACGAAATGGATCGGCGGCAGGAGAAGATCCGCGTGCGCTGGCACAACGGGCCGATGCCGGTGTTCGAGATCGACGACGTGGCGGGCCAGATCGACACGGCGCTTGCGGCGCGCATCGCGCTCGAAAGCGGGGTCGAGGTCCTCTTCGAGCCGGGCGAGACGCTCACGGCGATCGACATCGACAGCAGCCGCGCGGGCGGGCGACAGGGGCGCGCGCCGCGCCGGCCGGTGGACGTCAACCTCGAGGCGGTGCCGGCGATCGCCCAGCAGCTGCGGCTGCGCAACCTCTCGGGCGCGGTGGTCGTCGACTTCATCACCATGCGCAGCGCCTACGATCGCGACAAGGTGCAGGCGGCGCTGGCCGAAGCGCTGGCCAACGACCCGGTTCCGACCCAGCTTTACGGCTTCACGCGGCTTGGCCTGTTCGAGTTGACGCGGGCCCGGCGGGCGGCAACGCTGCGGGCGCAGCTCGAGGCCCTGCACCAGGAGACTGCTGAACCGACCGGGACCGGGGATGAGCGATGAGTCCGACGGATCGAATCCCGCCGCCACCGCCTCTGCGGGCCGTGCGCACCGAGGCCAAGTGCCCCGTTTGCGGCCGGCCCGCCGCTCCCAAATACCGGCCGTTCTGCGCCAAGCGCTGCGCCGACATCGATCTCGGCCGCTGGCTGAAGGAAGGGTATCGCGTTCCGACCGACGAAGCGCCCGAGGATGCGCCGGGGGACGGTGCGGAGGGACGATCTGGACACGGCGTCTAACCCATCCTATACAGCCGGCCGCCAACCGAACGATGTGCCCAGGTAGCTCAGTTGGTAGAGCATGCGACTGAAAATCGCAGTGTCGGTGGTTCGACTCCGCCCCTGGGCACCATTTCCTTTCAAGCACTTAGCGACCAACCGTCTTAGAACGGCACTAAGTTAGACAGGAATAGTTAGACAGTTAGACAAAATCGGTTCTCGACCGGTTCACTTCGCGTTCTTGGCGTTCTCCAAGTGTGCGTCAAGCGCCGCGTCGCTGGTGTGTCCCAGGGCGGCCTTGCGAGCCTCGCGATCAAGGCCGAGATCGTAAAGCGCAGCGCCCGGAGAATGACGTAGCCCGTGGAAGCATCGGCCCGGTTCAATGCGCTTTTCATCTACCAAGCGCTTTACCAGGCGCCACAAGATCGTTTGCAAACCATCGCGGGTATATGGCCGGGCCTTTTCATTCGCGACGATGTGCGTGGATGACCGGCTTGCCGACGTAAGTTCGTCGCGCAGAGGGCGAGGGGCTTTGATCTGCGCGAGCTGGCCCGTCTTGCTTAAGTACTCGCCGTCCCTGCGCCCCCATTCGATCGCAACGATGTCGCCGATCCGCATGCCAGCGAAATGAGCGAACTTTCGGTCGTCTGTGAACAAGCACCGGCCCCTTTACGTCGCGCGCTCTTCCTCGGTTCGCGCCGAGCAAACTGAGAAAGATCGTCGCCGCGAGCAAGAGCTTCGACAACGACCCATTCGGTAACGCCGTGCTGCACCGATATGATGAGTTGAAGCAGCTGCTCGAGAGCAACACCGCCTATTGGGTTCTGATCTACGAGAACAGGGGATTGGCGAAAGATTTCGACAAGGAGAAGAAGGAGCGGGAGCGCAAGTCGCTCCAGGCTGCCTTCTGGCCCGATAACTCACGACAATTGTCGTCTTGAACCACATGGGGCCGATTTCAGCGACATCCAGGCCGGCGCGCATATATGGACTGGTCGCATTCGACAGCGAAATTGGCTAGAGTTCGTATAGCTGTTGAATGATGGGCGCACATCGCGCGGCCGTCGGGGATTTGTCGCAATCCTTCTGGTGAGGGACTCTCAATGGTGAAAAGACTAGCTGTAGCCACACTGGCCACCCTGTTTGTTGTTGCCGGACCGGCCCTCGCCGAGCCGGCTAAATTCACGTGGACGGGATATGGTGAGAACGTGCCCGGAAGCGGTAAGTGTCCGACCTACAAGATGACCATCGACGTCACGGTCGACGGCACGGATGTACAGGGCCGCTTCCTTCAGGAAGGCCGCGTGGAGCGAAACTTCAAGGCGACATTGGGGGCCGACATGAAATTCAAGACGACGGCCATCGTCGGGGGCGGCAACAAGATGGACGTGGTCGGGTCCCTGAAGGAGGGCGCCTCGACGATCATGCTCGATGGCTATTGCCTGTTCGAAGGCAAGCTCACGAAGAAGTAGCCGATCCTTTCTCACCGCGGGAACGGTGACACTGCGCGGCAGCAGGATGCGCAGTGTGCCGGCTGCGGGCGATTCTACGAGCTCATCCAGAACGTGTCGGGCTGGTAGAGCCCAAAGTATCCGCCCGGATCCCAGGCGTGATACCCTTCTTTCGGGACGTTATGGACTTTCGGCCCGACGACGACGGGCTGGCGAATTCCGTTCACGGTGCCGATTGAGTACACCTCGTCCGCGTTGGCGGTAAGGATCTTATCCCAGGCTCTGCGGCGCACTTCGGTATCGGTCGAGGTCTCCCATTCCTTTAGGTAGTCCATCAGCTTGCAGGCCGACGGCATGTCGCATTGCTCGCCCTGCTTGCCTTTGGATTCCACGTACATGCCCCATCGGGGCCACTGCAGGCCGCCTTGCATGGTTGGGGCGAACTCCCGGGGGTCTGTGTTGACCGTCGGTACGGCCGTCACGTATCCGGCATAGGCTGTCATGATCGCTTCGCCGGAGAAGGCTCTCAGCCGGAAATTCGCCAGGCTTTGCGGCTTGCTCAGCAACTTGATGCCGACATTCTTCCACTGCTCGGCGATCACCGTCAGGACATCGATGTCCTCGGTCTCCTCGCTCGACAGCTCGACGACGATGACTGCCGGCCGGCCCCCGGGCAAGAGGCGGATACCGTCAGGGCCGCGCTTGCTCAGGCCGGCCTGGTCGAGAAGTTCGTTCGCTTGCTTTGGATCATATGTTGCCCACTTGGTCGCATACTCAGGCTTGAACAGCTCTGAGCGTTTCATGACCGTATTGTTGGAAGGCGTGGCCAAACCGAGATAGATGGACTCGTTGATGTTCTCGCGGTCGATCGCCAGGGAAAGCGCCCGGCGGAACCGGACGTCGCGCATCAGCTTGCGCCACTCTTCGTCGCTTGCGTTCAGGTTGGGGTAGAGCGCGAGCTGCGAACAGGAACCGGATACCCAGAGGTAGACCCTGATTCCCGATTGCTTGGCGCTCTTCTGCAGGAAGGTGTAGTCGCGCATCTTGAGATAGCGCGACTGCAGGTCTGCCTCGCCGAGACCCGCCTTGGCGGGGATCAGATTGGCCGCCGCCACGGTCATGATCACCTCATCGATGTAGGGCAGCTGCTGCCCCTTCCGGTCGATGCGGTGAAAGTAGGGATTGCGCACGAAGGTGAAGCGCTGAGCCGGCGGGACTGTGGTGAGCATCCATGGGTTGAGCGTCGGCATGTCGACGTTGCTGTTGCCGTACATCGCGTCCGCGCGCCGGAAGGCGTTGGCCCAACGGCTGCCCTTGTGGACCTTCAGGATCTCCTCTTCGGGCGTGTACTTGCCGTGAACCGTCTTGAGGTAGTGCGCCGGCCGGAAAAGAAAGAGGGGCGCGGCCCGCGCCTGGCTCTCGATGAAATGGGGATTGGGCTTGTCCCAGCTGTAGCGGATCGTCAGCTCATCGATGATCTCGACTCTGGGGGGCTTGCCGTCGACCATGAGCTCCACGGACGGCCCGGAAGGCGACAGTTCGCTGTTGTTGGCGATATCTTCCCAGAAGAAACGGAAGTCCGCGGTGGTGAAAGGGTGGCCATCCGACCATTTGTGGCCGGCGCGCAGCTTCAGCGTGAACTCGCGGTCCTCCTTGACCTCGAAGCTCTCGAGGATGTCGGGGTGAAGTGTGAACTTCTCGTCGTAGACGATGAGTCGGGTATAGCTGTAGACCGTCATCAGGCGAGTATCGCGGGAGCCCGAGACCAGCGTGTTGAGCTGGCCACCGTGCTTACCCGGGCCTTCGCCGCCAGCGAAATGATCAATGATCCGGGGCTGCTGGGGAATGCGCTTGTCTACGGGCGGCAGGGCGCCCGATTTCACCCGATCCGCCAGACTTGGCGTCTCTTGCATTGCCGGCAGCGGATTTTGAGCGAAAGCCGGTGCTGCCAACAAGCTAAACAGCGGCGCCTGCATCAGAAGACGTCTTTTCATTGCCAGCCTCACTGTATGCCCATCGACCGGCAGTCGTTGCTGCCGGCCTCGCCGAGTGATCGGCCATGAAAGGGATCACACGGTCTTCTTGGCTGCCCCTGAAGCAGCGCGAAACATGATATTCTATTACGCGTCCAATGAAAGCTAAACGGGACGCATCGCCGCGCCGACGTATTGGTCGGCAGGGCGGGTGCCAGGAACGGAAGTGGCGCCGGCTGCCTGGGCGAAGGGGTAGCATGCATTGTTCGTCGAGTAAGGCATCGCCAGTGCCTGCACCGGCATTGTCGCGCAACCAGCGGAGCTCGCCACGACCAGAGAAAGCCCGCGCCTCGAAGGCATCGCCGAGGTCGAGCCGCCCCTCGGGGGCGTATGATGCGGACATGGACTCGATCGCGTTCGCCCCTGGACGGATCCCCGGCATTGCCCTCTCGGGCGGGGGCTCCCGTTATTTTAACGGGAGCCGTCCTTTTCGTGGCCTCTGTCGGAGAAACGCCGAGGCGGAAAAAAATCACGCGTGGCGTTTTGCGGCCCGCTCCGCCGGTCAGAGCCTGCGCAGGACGCCGATGAATTTGCGCAGCGAGTCGCCCTGCCGCGGTCGCTCGTGCCGCGTGATGACCGAGAGCGGCGGCAGCGGCATCAGCGGATGGACGGGCAGGGTCTTCAGCGTGCCGCGCATCGCCTCGAAGCGCGCATGTTCGAGCCGCATCGCCTTCCAGCAGCGCCGCGATCGAAATGGGGGACAGCAGTTCGACCGCGGGGTCGGGATCGCGCAGGCCGGCGGTCAGATGGGCGGCCGATACCGCGCGCCGTAGCAGCGACTCCCGCGGCGGCAGTCCCCAGCGGGCTTCCGTGAGGCTGGCCCAGGAAAGTCTCTTCCGGCGCGTCAGCGCATGCCGGCCCGATGCCACGATGCAGAGATGGTCGTTGGCCAGCGGTTCGACCTTGAGCGCCCTGGTGAGATCAGTGTCGGTGGTTCGACTCCGCCCCTGGGCATCATTCCTCTTCAATGGCTTGGTCGCTGACGATTGTATGGGTGCGAACGAGGTTTCCGCCCGAGTTTTCCATCCTCAGACAAACAGTCGTTTTCTGTAGGTTCACTTCTCGTTTCTCTCGCCCGAGAGATGGCGTCCGCCTGAGAGATGGCGTCGACCATACATTCGGCGTTCGCCGACCTTCTCCTCAGCGAGATTGAAGATCAAACCCAATATCGTCCCCTTCAACGGCGTCGATAGAGCGACCGGAAGCGTCTGTTATTGCATCGTCCTTCAGCATCACGCCGGAAAGACGACGCACGAACATCTGCTTCAGCAGCCCATGAAGTCTGAAGGCTGCGGCATCATAGGAAAGGCCGAACTGCCAGATATTGGAAATGCAGTTCCGGTCCGCATCGGTCGTGGTGCCTGTCGGCGCCCAGGTGATGTAGAGGCCGACGCTTTCCTGCACGGAGAGACCGGGCCGTTCACCGACCATGACGAGGACCGCGCGGGCACCTAATGCCGTTGCAATCGCGTCGCCTATGCCGACGCGGCCGCGCTCGACAACAATCAGCGGGCTGAGTCGCCAGCCTTCCGCAGTCAGTTGCGGAAGGATTTTCTCCAGGAGCGGCGGGCCATGCCGGGTCACGGCTGCGGGTGAAAGACCGTCGGCAAGGACGATGGCCAGATCGCAGGGCCGGGCGCGTTCAGCCAGCGCGAGATGGTCGGCCTTTGCCAGTTGCCGCCCCAGGTCGGGCCTCAGCAGGTATTCGCGACGGTCTGAGGCCATGCTGGAGACACCCAGAACATCCTGACCTGAAGAGGCTAGCACCGCCTGGAAAGCCGCGCTGTCGAAAGGCGCGGTGACCGCGTCCCGCGCCCTGGCGTGGGCGATGCGGAAGTCGAGCAACGGTGTGGTGGCGAGCGACGCTCCGGTGGTGGCCAGGCCGATCCGTGCCGGTGTCACATGTCGCAAGCGCTCCCAGAATGCGTCGCGTTCCAAGCGGTCGCGTGGCTCTGCCGAAGGCACGGTCTGATCGTGAGAGTGCGAACTCATTGGGGAAGCATCAGTTTGCGCACCGGGCTGGGCAACTCGGACAAGCGGACCTTTCCGTCCTGGTTCAGCAGCCCCTGCTTCAGGAGCCAGTCGTCGAATTCGGGAGCCGGGCGCAGGCCGAGGAGCTCGCGGACGGCGAGCACGTCGTGGAAAGAGGTGCTCTGGTAGCCCAGCATGACGTCGTCGGCTCCTGGAACGCCCATCACGAAATTGACTCCTGCATTGGCGAGCAGGGTGAGGAGGACGTCCATGTCATCCTGGTCCGCCTCGGCGTGGTTGGTGTAGCAGACATCGCAGCCCATCGGCAGACCGAGCAGCTTGCCGCAGAAGTGATCCTCGAGGCCGGCCCGGATGATCTGCTTGCCGTCGAAGAGATATTCCGGGCCGATGAAGCCCACGACGGTATTCACGAGAAGCGGCTGGAAGTGGCGGGCGACGGCATAGGCGCGCGCTTCCAGCGTCTGCTGGTCGACGCCGTGGTGCGCGTTTGCCGACAGCGCACTGCCCTGTCCGGTTTCGAAATACATCAGGTTGTTGCCGATGGTGCCGCGACCGAGAGACTGGGCGGCGGCATGGGCTTCGGCGAGCAGGTCGAGCGAGATGCCGAAACTTCGGTTGGTCGCTTCGGTGCCGCCGATCGACTGGAAAACCAGGTCTACCGGGGAGCCGCGACGGATCAGGTCGAGCGTGGTCGTCACGTGCGAGAGCACGCAGCTCTGTGTCGGGAGATCGAGTTTCACCCGGATCTCCTCCAGGAGGCACAGGAGCTGGTGGGTGCGGTCGGGGCTGTCCGAAGCAGGATTGATGCCGATCACCGCATCGCCAGCGCCCAGCAGCAGGCCGTCGGCGATGCTGGCTGCGACGCCGGCCGGATCGTCGGTCGGGTGGTTCGGCTGCAGCCGCACGGACAATCTGCCGGGCAGGCCGATGGTGGTGCGGAAGCGCGTGACCACGCAGCATTTGGCCGCGATCGCGATGAGATCCTGCACCCGGCAGAGCTTGCTCGCCGCCGCCGCCATTTCCGGCGTGATGCCGGGCTGTATCTGGCTCAGCGTTTCGGTCGTCGTCGCATCCGACAGCAGCCAGTCGCGCCATTCGCCCACCGTCAGATGGGCGATCGGCGCGAAGGCGGCAGGGTCGTGCCGGTCGACGATCAGTCGCGTGATCTCGTCCGATTCATAGGGGACGACCGCCTCGTTCAGAAAGTGGCGCAGGGGGAGGTCGGCGAGGGCGATCTGCGCCGCGACCCGCTCCTGCGCGGAGTCCGCCGCCACCCCGGCGAGGACATCGCCACTGCGATGCGGGCTCGCCTTTGCGAGCAGGATGGCGAGGTTGTCGAAGCTGTAGCGTTGGTTGCCGATCGTGGCTTTGAACATGGGCGGGGACAGCGGCTTAGGAGGTGAACGATGGTCTTGACGACACCACCGCGCGTCAGCGAGCGCAAGGCGCTCCTGTCCGCGCCGGCGTCCGTCACCAGCACATCGACCTTCGGACAATTGCAGATGTACACCCCGCTCGTCGTCCCGAGTTTCGTGTGGCCGGCGAGCACGACGAGCTTACGGCCCTGCGCGATCATCGCCCGTGCCACCTCGGCCTCCTGGAACGCGAAGGTGGTAACGCCAGCGACCTCGTCAACGGCAATCGGAGAAATAATGGTGAGGTCGGTATGGAATCGGCCGATCTCCGACAGCGTGAGTTCGCCGTACGTGCCTGGGACGTCGCCGTTCAGGGCATCCCCCAGCAGGATGACTTCGTGGCTGGAGCCGCTGCGCACCGTGCTGGCGACAGATATGGAGTTGGTGATGACGGTCAGGCGGATGGCCTTGCAAAGCTCCGTCGCGAGCACGGCCGTTGTGGTGCCTGCACCGACGAAGCAGGTCATGTCCGGCCTCAGGAGGTCATGGATTGCCCGCGCCATGACCTGCTTTTCCCTGGCCTGCGCCGTCATCCGCTTCTCGAATGGTGCTTCTTCCTGAGGCTCCGGCAGGACGCCGCCGCCATGGACGCGCCGCGGGGCGCCGTCCTGTTCCAGCTTCACGAGATCGCGCCGAACCGTTTCGCGGGAAACCTCCAACTCCTCGGCGATACTCTCTGCCGTTACCCGCTTGAGGCGATGCAGGAGGGCAAGAATACGACGGTGACGCTCCTCGGCACCCATGCTCGAGACCTCCCTGGCGGCTGCGACGTTAGAACAGGAATCTCTTTGTCTAGTATATGCGTCAGCGCATGGATGATGCCGAAGGTGTCGAAGAGGGCGGCCCGGACTCGCGGCTGCCTTCTTGATGCCTGCTTTCGCGCATCAACTCGCCCCAGGTCGGCGGCTCGGCTCATGAGTCGCTGAGAGGCCTCGAACGGCATCAAGCGTTCACCTCCGGCGACGTCGATCGCTTCGAGATCGTCACAGCCGCCCTTGCCCTGGATCAATGCCTCGCGCGGGGCCGGCGTCCAACCTGCCGCGTCGAGGCTTTCGAAGGATGGCAGTGCCATGGCCGAAAGGCAGGATGCGAACGCTCCATCGACGGACTCCCTCGCGGTAGAGCAGACCGATGTCACGATCGGGCTGAGCGAGGCCGAGGCGACGCGTCGCCTCTCCCAATTCGGCGACAACGCGCTCGCCGAGGCGCATACCGGCGTGCTTGCCAGGCTCGCTTCCTATTTCTGGGGGCCGATCCCCTGGATGATCGAAATCGCCGCAGTGCTGTCGGCTGCCGTGCAGCACTGGGCGGACTTCGCGATCATCTTCGTCATGCTTCTCCTCAATGCCGGCGTCGGCTTCTGGCAGGAGTACAAGGCCGACAGTGCGATCGCGGCCTTGAAGGAGCGGCTGGCCCTGTGGGCGCGCGTGCTGCGGGACGGCAAGTGGCAGGACGTCCCGGCCCGCCAGCTGGTGCCCGGCGACGTCGTTCACGTCCGCCTCGGCAACGTGGTTCCCGCCGACATGACGCTGGTCGGCGACGGCTTTCTCAGCGTCGACCAGTCGGCGCTGACAGGCGAATCGCTGCCGGTGGACAAGAAGGCCGGTGATCCCATCTATTCTGGGTCCGTCGCCAAGCTCGGCGAGATGACCGGCGTGGTCACCGCGACGGGCATGCGGACCTACTTCGGCAAGACCGCGAGCCTGGTGCAGGCCGCGGGAACGGTGTCGCATTTCCAGCGCGCCGTCCTGCGGATCGGCAACTTCCTCATCTTCTCCACGCTCGGCCTCGTCGCCCTCATCCTGGGGGCGGCTCTCTACCGCGGCGACCCGCTGGTCGAGACGCTGCTCTTTGCGCTGATCCTCACCGTCGCTGCGATCCCGGTGGCGCTGCCTGCCGTTCTCTCGGTCACGATGGCGGTGGGTGCCGAGCGCCTCGCGCGGCTGAAGGCCATCGTCTCCCGTCTGGTCGCGATCGAGGAACTGGCGGGCCTCGACGTGCTGTGTGCCGACAAGACGGGGACGCTGACCCAGAACAAGCTGACGCTGGGGCAGCCGGTCCTGTTCCAGGCATCGACCGTGGACGAACTCCTGCTGGCCGCCGCTCTGGCCTCGCGGCAGGAAGGTGCCGATGCGATCGACCAGGCGATCATCGAGGGTGCCGGGCCGGCCGCTCCGCTGTCGTCCCATCAGGTGACCGAGTTCCATCCCTTCGATCCGGTCGGCAAGCGGGCCGAAGCGGCGGTGCGGCACGGCGATCAACGGTTCCGGGTCGCCAAGGGCGCCCCCCAGGTCATCCTCGCTCTCGCGGGCGGCGATGCGGAGCTCAATGCGAAGGTGCAGGCGGCGATCGCCGAGCTGGCCGCCAAGGGCTACCGGACCCTGGGCGTCGCACGGCGCGACGGCGATGCCGGGGCATGGCGCCTGCTGGGCCTGCTGCCGCTGTTCGATCCGCCGCGGGAGGATGCCGCGGCCACGATCGCGCTCGCGCGCCGGATGGGCGTCGACGTCAAGATGGTGACGGGCGACCATCAGGCCATCGCCCGCGAGATCGCGGGGACGCTCGGGCTCGGCCAGAACATCCAGCCGGCGGAGACGTTCTTCGGAACGTCGGGAAAGGCCCTCGACCCGCAGGCCGTGGCGGCGGCGGACGGCTTCGCGCAGGTGTTTCCCGAACACAAGTACGACATCGTCAGGGCGCTGCAGGCGGGTAATCACATCGTCGGCATGACCGGCGACGGCGTGAACGACGCGCCGGCGCTGAAGCAGGCCGATATCGGCATCGCGGTGAGCGGCGCCACCGACGCGGCGCGTGCCGCGGCCGATCTGGTGCTGACGGCGCCGGGCCTCTCGGTGATCACGTCGGGCATCGAGGAGGCGCGCCGGATCTTCGAGCGTATGACGAGCTATGCGACGTACCGCATCGCCGAGACGATCCGCGTGCTGCTGTTCATGACGCTGTCGATCCTGGTGTTCAACTTCTACCCGGTCACGGCCGTGATGATCATGCTGATCGCGCTGCTGAACGACGTGCCGATCATCATGATCGCCTACGACAACGCGCCCGTCGCCGACCGGCCGGTGCGCTGGGACATGGAGACGACGCTCGCGATTGCCGGGCTGCTGGGCGTGCTCGGTGTGGTGTCGTCGTTCGGGCTGTTCTGGGTCGCCGAACGGCTGCTTCACCTGCCGCAACCGATGGTCCAGTCGCTCATCTTCCTGAAGCTCACGGTGGCAGGCCATCTGACCATCTTCCTGACACGCAACGAAGGCGCGATCTGGCAACGGCCATGGCCGAGCTGGGGTTTGGTCAGCACTGCGCTGGCGACCAAGATCCTCGGCACGCTCGCTGCCGTGTACGGCTGGTTCATAACACCCATCGGATGGCGCTATGCGGCGCTGGTCTGGGCCTACGCGCTGGTATGGTTCGTGATCAACAGCGGCTTCAAGATGCTCGCCTACCGGCTGCTCCAGCACCGCGAAGCACGTCAGGCGGCGCATCTCGCCCGCGTCGAAGGCTGGTTGCTGAAACACGTTCCCGTCCGGCGCCCGGCCTTCATGAAGCCGGGCCGCTCGCATGCGCCGGGAGCCGTACGGATGGAGAGAAAATGAATCGAATCCTGGTAGCGACCGACGGATCCGAGGGGGCGGACAGGGCCGTGGACTATGCGGCCGCCCGCGCCAGGGCGGAAAATGCGGAACTCGTCATTGCCAATGTCATCGGAGGTCACAGCCTCCCGGACAAGGCCCTGCAGGCCTTTACCCATGCGCAGCAGACGTGGCTGCAGGAGCTGCTCGCGTCACTTTCCGCCGAGACGCTCGCGAAGGCGCGGGAGCGTGCGCGGCAGATCGGTGTCGATGTCATCGTGCTCGAGTCGCGGCGCGGCGACGTCGCCCGGGCGTTGATCGAGATCGCGCAGGAAAGGCAGGCCACCAGCATCATCGTGGGCAAGCGCGGAACCGGGTTCGTCGGCGGCATGCTGCTCGGCAGCGTCGCGCACAAGCTCGTCAGCCTCTCGCCGCTGCCGGTGACCGTCGTTCCCTAGTCGATCCGCCAACACACAGGGAGGCACGGATGATCAAGATCCTTCAAGGGTTCCCGGACAACGTCATCGCGTTTTCCGCCGAAGGCCGCGTGACCCGGCGCGATTATGACGAGGTGCTGATACCCAAAGTGAAGGAAGCGCTCCAGCGGCACGACCGCATTCGTTGTTATTACGAATTGGGCGCGGGATTTTCCGAAATCGATGCCGGCGCGGCGTGGGAGGACTTCGTGCTCGGGCTCGAGCATCTCACACGCTGGGAACGCGTGGCCGTAGTCACCGATGTGGACTGGATCCGGATCGCGGTGAACCTGTTCCGTTTCCTGATTCCCGGCATGATCCAGGTGTTTCCCGCCGGCCAGGCTGCCGAGGCGCGACGCTGGATTGGCTCTGCGTGACGATCGGAACTCCGGACATCGGAGGGAGAGTCTCGCATCCTTCGGAGCGCTCTTTTCTCTGACCGCATGAAGTCAATTGAGAGGGGCTCGCGAGATTGATCAGGATCAAAGATTGTGCAGATTTTCTTGGATTGTCAGCACGATCGAGTGACTGTGCTCGAATGAATCATAAGAAGACCGGGCCGAGAATGCCGCTTGCTGGGAGTGGTTTGACTCTACGAGCTTCGCATCCATGGATCGCCGCTCATCTGGGGAAAGGGAAAGTCCGTCAATTGCTCAGCGCCGATGAAAGGGCGCATCTCTTGAATATCGCCTCGCTGGTGCGATTCAAGAAAAGACAGGAAATCTATCGCGCAGGCGAGCCGGTCGAAGCGATCTACAATGTCGTCTCCGGAGTCGTAAAATCGTTTTCGGTCGATCCGGACGGCGGTGAACGGATCAACACGTTCCTGTTCGCCGGCGATCTGCTGGGATTGTCCGAGGAGGGGCGTTACGCGAACTCCGCCGAAGCGATCACGGCGGTCACGGCCTATCGGCTGCCGATCCCCAAACTGCAACGGCATCTTCACCGGGAAGCCGAGCTGGGGTTCCATGTCATCTGCAAGCTGTGTCAGGAAATCCGCGAGGCTCAGCGACATGCCTTCCTCGTTTCCCGGCGGGAGGCCCTGCCCAAGATCGTGATGTTCCTGCAGATGCTGGAGCAGCTTCAGGCGAGCCGCGGGGAACCGACGAATGAAATCCACCTGCCGATGGACCGGACCGAGATCGGCGAATATGTCGGCATGTCGCTCGGTGCCGTGAGCCGGGCCTTTCGCAAGCTGGCGGCGGATGCGGTCATCGAGCTGCGCAACCGCCAGCACGTCAAGATCAGGAATCGCGCCGCCTTCGACGAGCTTGCGGGCATGCCGGGCGGTCTGGCGGAGGGACGGCGCCGATAGGTGCGCTTGCCGGCAGCCGCCGGATCGGGGAAGCGCCCGCCGTCATCCGGAGCAAAGGAAACGGCCGTCGCGCGAGGTCCCGTCTGGCGGGCGTTTCGCCCGCCCGTACGTCAATCGGGGAAGTCGAAATCGACATTGCCGCGCGTCACGCCCGTCTTGTCGAACCAGTCGGGGCCAAGCAGGCTTCTCGGCTTGTCGCTGCATTTCAGCGATGCGACCTCCTTGCCGCCACGCTCGACCACGACGCCGGCCTTGTCGCGGATCTCGCCTTTCGGGCCCCATTTGCCGATGCCGGTATAGACCGTGTAGGCGGTGGGGCCGTTGGCGAAGCGCAGCCAGGCGCCGCCGCCGCCCGAGAATGATTCGATGGCGCCTCGCGCCGCCTTTGCCGGAACGGCCTGTCCTTCGGGCAGGCTCAGTTCCGGAGCGGTAGTCGAAGCGGCGGCGCCGAAGCGGTACTGCAGGTAGCCGCGGCCGGCGCCGGCGTCCTTGGAACTGCAGACCGAGACCAGGCGTTCCCCGATGCGGCAGCTGAACACGACCTGCTCGGTCGCCGAGCAGTGGGAGTTCTTCGTTGTCGGCGCGGCGAGGGGCCGGGCGGCGCTGACGAGCACCACGGTCACCGACTTCTTGCAATCGGGATCGCCCTGGCAGGAAGGCGCCTGCACCTTCTGCTGCGTATAGGTCAGGGCGACACGCCTGTTGATGAGCGCCTTGCCCTGGTCGCAGATCTCGAACGCGGCCATCTCCCTGAACGTCGCGCCCTTGTCGTCCTTGAGCGTGAGGGAGCAGGCTGTGTCGCCGGCATTCATCGACACGATCGTACCGGAGGCCCTCTTGGTCTCCTGGCCGATCCGGACGACATCCTGCGCTTGACTGGATGCAGCCCAGCCGGCCGCGATCGCGAACAGGACGGCGGGTGGCAGGGAAGGCGAACGCATCATGCTTGTGGTCCTCTCCGGAGGGGCTGCTGTCTCACTATTTCGCATATTCCTGTGCAGCGACGATCGCGTGCATCGCTTTTCGCGATTTTTCTCTCACAAGACCACCAGTCCGGTCACTCGGCCGACAATTCGCATCCATGGCTTCGAGGGCACGTGTCGATGGGCACTCCATATCGCGATCGACTGCGCCGCCGATTGACTCGGCTTTCGATGTCCCTCTAGTTCTTCGCCGGGAGCATTATTGGGGGGCCAATGACGAAGACCTTGTTCGTCTCCATTTTCCTTGTCGCCTGTGTGTCGATGTCGCTGTCCTCGCGGCCAGCCCAGGCGCAATCCAATTTCGGATGCGCGTGCCTGCACAACAGGACGAACGTGACGATCGACTACACCTATCGATGGGGCGAGGCGGACTGGCGCCGGATCAATCTGCAGCCGAACCACACCGAGTCCCATTGCTGGCGCTACGAGTCCGGCGCCACATCCTCGCCGCGGCTGCAGATCAGGCTCGATGTCGACATGAGCCGGGAGACCGCCTGGAAGACCTACGACCTGCCGCGCGCGCAGTCGGCGACGAACCGGTGCAGCGCCGCCATACCGAATTCGTCGGTGTTCGACATCTCCTACCAGACGGGCACGCAGGAACGATACATCGTCGTCACGCACCGCTGACGGCGACGGCGGGGAATCCCGCCGTCTCGCCCGTCGTCGAGTTCGACGTTTCGTTCGCCGGGCCGGCCGGCAGACGTCCGGCCGTCAGACCACGTACTGGCCGCCGTTGGCGGTGATGGTCGAACCGGTGATGAAGGCCGCCTTGTCGCTGGCCAGGAACTGGACGACCTGCGCGATCTCCTCGGCGTGGCCGAGGCGTCCGACCGGAATCTGTGCGACGATCCTGGCGAGGATGTCCTTCGACACCGCGGCCACCATGTCGGTCGCGATGTAGCCGGGCGCGACGGCGTTCACGGTGATGCCCTTGGCGGCGCTTTCCTGCGCCAGCGCCTTCGTGAAGCCCAGGATGCCGGCCTTGGCGGCGGAATAGTTGGTCTGGCCGAACTGGCCCTTCTGGCCGTTGATCGACGAGATGTTGATGATGCGCCCGAAGTTGCGCTCGCGCATGCCGTTGATGACGAGGCGGCACATGTTGAAGCATGAGGTGAGATCGGTGGCGATCACCTCGTTCCATTGCGCCGGCGTCATCTTGTGGAGCTGTACGTCGCGCGTGATGCCGGCGTTGTTGACGAGGACGTCCACCGGCCCGATCTCCTGCTCGATGCGCTTGAGGGCGCTCTCGCAGGCGGCGAAGTCGGCGACGTCGAACTTGAACGTGGGTATGGAGACCTCGCGCTCGAACGCGTGCGCCGCCTCTTCATTGCCGTGATAGACTGCCGCCACCTTGTGGCCATCGTCCTTCAAGGCGATCGCGATCGCCCTGCCGATGCCGCGTGTCCCGCCCGTTACCAACGCCGTGCGTGCCATGTATGCGCTCCAATCTGTTCGGCCGTTCGGCGCAGTGGCCGTCGCTGCGCGGCGATCGGAGCGCGGCGCATCGCATCGAACGGGCTTGGGGGCGCTCGATCGCGGACCGCAGCAGGATCGTTCGCATCGACGGCGTTCGCCGAGGAAGGACTTGCGGATACAACCGGTGGGGCGACGGCGCCTTGATGTGCATCAACTTGCTGCAGATCGGTTACGCCGGCCGCAGCTCAGGCCAAGGCGGCGTAGTGATCCGCCAGGGCATGGACCATGATTCCGCCGCAGGCGCACGCGGTCGGCGCCCGGCTCGACGGCGAGTGGCAGCTGCAGGGCGAGGGAGCAGCGAGGATGTTCCCGCCGGCCGTCGGCGAGCAAGTGAGCGTCGCGGCCGCGGCGCTGCGTGAGGTTGCCCCGTCGCGCGACGCGAAGCGGGACGGAGAGGGGGCCGCGCCCTGCCGCCGGCGCTCGGCCGAGCGCTCGATCGGCCGCACGGTGCCGTCGAAGACGACGCCCCAGATGCCGATGCTGCGCACGGCCGACGGCGCGACCGTAAGCGGATCGTCTTCGAGGATCGTGAAGTCGGCGATCTTGCCGGGACGGATGCTGCCGATCTCGTTCTCGAGCCGGATGGTGAAGGCCGAATCGATCGTGACGCCGCGCAGCGCCTGCTCCATGGGGATGCGCTGGTCCGGCGCCGCCACACGGCCCGATGCCGTCGTGCGCGTGGCGGCGGCCCAGGCGAGCAGCAGCGGATCGGCCGCCGCCATCGGCATGTCGGAGTGCAGCGACACCTGCGGCCGCTGGCGCAGCACCGAGGCGAGGCGGACCATGTTGTTGGCGCGTTCCGGTCCCAGCCCGACCTCGCTGAAGCGGTCGGCGAGCGCCGTCACGTAGTAGGGATTGGCGCTCACCATCGCCTGGGTGCGGCCGATCCGCTGCACCTGTTCCTCGGTCGAGACTGCGAAATGGACGATGGTGAAGCGGTGGTCGTTGCGCGGCGCGGCGGCCAGCCGCTCCTCGAGCGCGCCCAGGACGACGTCGAGGCCGGCGTCGCCGTTGACGTGCGTGTGGATCTGGTAGCCGCGGTTCCAGTAGCGGCGGACGGCGTCGCGGTAGTCGTCGGGGAGGGCGATCCATTGGCCCTTGTGGCCGTCGAGATACGGCTCCTTGACCTGCATCAGCAGCGAGAAGACCGCGCCGTCGGAGAACAGCTTCACCTGCCTGGGCAGCCACTGCACCTTGCCGCGGCCCCAGCTCAGGTAGGAGTCGGTGTCGGCGACCAGCCGGTCGAGCGTGCCGGCGCTCTTGGCTTGGTCGTAGAGGGCGCGCCCGTCGGGAATGAAATAGGTGCGGAACGGAACGGCGTCGGCGGAAAGCACCGCGCCGTAGAGCTCGTGCAGAGGGCGGATCATCTGCGTGCCGGGCTCGCAGATCGTCGTCACGCCCTTGCCCTGCAGGTAGCGCCAGAAGAGGTCGAGCCCGGCCCGCATCTTCTCCGGCGTGAAGATGTCCTTCAGCAGCGCGCTGGCCACGAGCGTCAGCCCCTTCTCGTAGAAGTGGCCCTTGTCGAGGTCGACCTGCTCGCTCGCCAGCCCCTGGCCGCCGACCTTGTCGGCGGTCAGGCCGTATTTCGCGATCGCTGCCGAATTGAGGAACACCTCATGGCAGGAGCGGTGCCAGACCACCATCGGCCGGTCCGGGCTGAGGGCGTCGAGCGCGGCGCGCGACATCGGTCCGTGGAACTCATGGTGATAGCCCCACGTCATGAAGGTGGCCGGCGCGGTCCTGTTCGCGGCGTAGGCGGCGCGCAGCGCGACCCAGTAGGTCGCCGCGTCGGCGGCGGCCGGCCAGGTGCGGGTCGGCAGCTCCCAGTCCTCGATGGCGATGACCGCATCGGCGATCATGGTCGAGGCGCCGAGCAACGGATGGACATGATGCTCGACGAAGCCCGGCACCATCACCTTGTCGGCGAACCGGCGGTCGATGTCGTAGGGCCGCTCGCCGAGCGCCTTGACGACGTCGGCCTCGCCGCCCACCGCGACGATGCGGTTGCCGGAGACGGCGACGGCCGTCGCCTCGGGCTGGTCGGGCTCCATGGTGAGGATGCGGCGCGCGACGTAGACGACGATGCGCGGTCCGAGCCGCCACGCTTCGTCGCTCTGTGTCAGGGCGTCGTTGGCCGCGGCCTGGGCATGCGCGTCCACGGCGCTTCCGGCGACGAGGGCGGATCCCAAGGCGGTAAGCGCATGGCGCCGCGACAGCTTCTTGCGACGATCCGGGGCGGACGCAGCGCTCGCGGGGAGTGGCGAGGCGGGATGTGACGGCAGCATGCGGCGGGTAACTGTCCCAATGTCTGCGGCCACGGACCGAGGCCGGAATATCCGTAGTTCGCCGCGATCGGGCGGCAACTCTCCTTGATTTGGGTCAAGGAGCCGGAGTCAGTTCAGGGCCTTGCGCAGATCGAGCTTGCAGTCGCTCGAAGGATGTCTGCCGACGTTCGGGACGAAGACGCTCTTCTGGATGCTGTCGCCGGAAATGACACCGGAGAACGGCGTGTTGGTCGTCGAACCGCTTCCGTGGGTCCACTCCAGCGTCCCCGAGTACTGGTTGCCGTCGATCGTGAAGGAGACCGTGATGTTGCCCTTGCCGTTCGTGCGCTTGAACAATGCCCGGCCGTTACGGACGGCCACCATCATCGACAGGGGATTGAGCCAGTCGTTGCAATGGAACTGGCCGACCCATCGGGTGACGCCGGGCATCTCCGTCGAGGCCGCCGGTACGGCCTTTGCTGCTGCGGCGGCCTTTGCGGCGGCGTCGGCCTTTGCCTTGTCGTCGTCGGCCTTCTTGCGGGCCTCCTCGGCCTTCTTCTGGTCGTCGT